>NZ_PCOB01000034.1:0-29700 GCF_002975115.1 Bacillus sp. MYb78 | reverse complement strand
GAACCCGTGTTACCGCCGTGAAAGGGCGGTGTCTTAACCACTTGACCAACGGGCCACGAAAAATAAAATGGTGAGCCATGAAGGATTCGAACCTTCGACCCTCTGATTAAAAGTCAGATGCTCTACCAACTGAGCTAATGGCTCATACTCACCAACGTCATATTTTCGTGACGACAAGATGTATCATAACATGTATTCTATATTCTTCGCAATACTTTTTTTCATTTTTTTATAAAAGATAAGAAAAAACTCATGCGGACATGAGTTTTTTCTAAAAATATCAATTAAGCTTCGTATACATTACGAACAATATTCGTTTGGTTACGATCTGGTCCAACTGAGAACATAGATAATTGAATTCCTGTTAACTCACAAACACGTTCTACGTATTTTCGTGCATTTTCAGGAAGCTCGTCTAATGATTTTACACCAGTAATATCTTCTGTCCAACCTGGAAGCTCTTCATATACAGGCTCACATTTCGCTAAAATGTTTAAGTTTGCTGGAACTTCATCGATAACTTCGCCATTGTATTTGTAAGCAACACAAATTTTAAGAGTTGGAATATCTGTTAAAACGTCGATAGAATTTAATGATAGATCCGTTAAACCACTAACACGACGCGCATGTCTTACAACAACGCTATCGAACCAACCTACGCGGCGCGGACGACCAGTTGTTGTTCCGTACTCACGACCAACTTCACGAATTTGATGACCAATTTCATCATTAAGTTCAGTAGGGAATGGACCGTCACCAACACGGCTTGTATATGCTTTACATACACCTACAACGCGAGTAACTTTCGCAGGACCAACTCCAGTTCCAACTGTTACACCACCCGCAATCGGGTTAGAAGATGTAACGAATGGGTACGTACCGTGGTCAATATCAAGCATAACACCTTGTGCACCTTCAAATAATACACGGTGATTGTTATCTAGTGCATCATTTAATACAACAGATGTGTCGCATACATATTGTGCGATTTGTTGTCCATATTCGAAGTACTCTTCAAAGATTTCTTCTACACTGAAACCTTCTGTATCGTACATTTTTTCAAACAAACGATTTTTCTCTACTAAATTGCGCTCAAGCTTCTCTTTAAATGCTTCACGATCTAAAAGATCAGCCATACGGATACCAATACGAGCAGCTTTATCCATATATGCAGGACCGATACCTTTTTTCGTTGTACCGATTTTGTTATCACCTTTACTAGCCTCTTCTAACTCATCTTGTTTTAAGTGATAAGGTAAAATAACGTGTGCACGGTTACTTACACGTAAATTATCAGTACTTACACCACGGTCGTGTAAGTATTTTAACTCTTCAAGTAATGCTTTCGGATCTACTACTAAGCCATTTCCGATTACACAAATTTTCTCTTTATAGAAAATACCAGATGGAATTAAGTGTAACTTATATTTAACTCCGCCGAAAACAATTGTATGTCCCGCGTTATTTCCACCTTGATATCTTGCAACTACTTCCGCATGCTCAGAAAGAAAATCAGTGATTTTACCTTTTCCTTCGTCGCCCCATTGTGTTCCTACAACTACTACTGAAGACATTATTAAAGCACCTCCGCAATTTTCAAACGATCTATTCAAACAATATAATTGTACCAAAACCGAAAAAGAAGTCAACCAAAAAGCGAACATTTTTTTATTAAAAATCATTTTCGTTCGTAAGAATTATGTTTTCACCTTATGAAAGCCTTATCTTTACACCATAAAAAAAGAAACACATCTTATTATAAGAAATGTGTTTCTTTTTTATACTGCCTTTATGCCCCATCCTCAAAGCGTCGTTCTAAGTTAACGAACTTATTGAACTCTTTGACGAATGCAAGTTCCACTGAACCTACTGGACCGTTACGTTGCTTTGCAATGATAATTTCAATCGTATTTTTATTTTCCGTTTCACGGTCATAGTAATCTTCACGATATAGGAAAGCTACAATATCAGCATCCTGCTCAATACTTCCAGATTCACGAATATCAGACATCATCGGGCGTTTATCTTGACGAGATTCTACACCACGAGATAACTGTGATAAGGCAATAACAGGCACTTGCAATTCACGTGCAATCCCTTTTAAAGTACGAGAAATCTCAGATACTTCCTGCTGACGGTTCTCACCTGATTTCCCACTTCCTTGAATAAGCTGTAAGTAGTCAATTAAAACCATTCCAAGACCTTGTTCTTGCTTTAGTCTACGACATTTTGCTCGAATCTCATTTACCTTAATTCCCGGTGTATCATCAATATATATACCGGCATTTGAAAGACTCCCCATCGCCATTGTTAATTTCGCCCAATCATCAGAAGTTAGTGACCCGGTACGAAGTCTTTGCGCATCGATATTTCCTTCTGCACAAAGCATACGCATAACAAGCTGATCGGAGCCCATCTCCAAGCTAAAAATCGCTACATTTTCATCCGTTTTCGTCGCTACGTTTTGTGCGATATTTAATGAAAATGCAGTTTTCCCTACTGACGGACGTGCTGCTACAATGATTAAATCATTTCGCTGGAAACCTGCCGTCATCTTATCTAATTCAGTAAATCCAGTAGGTATCCCAGTAACTTCACCTTTTTGATTATGCAAAAGCTCAATTTTATCATAAGCATCCACAAGAACATCTTTAATATTTTGAAATGCTTTTGCATTCGTTTGATGGGATACTTCTAATATTTTTTTCTCGGCCTCATTTAAAAGGCCGTCCACGTCATCTTCTCTCTCGTATCCATCCGACACTATATGAGTCGCTGTTCGAATTAAACGGCGTAAAAGTGCCTTTTCAGCAATGATACGTGCATAATATTCAACGTTAGCAGCTGTTGGAACAACTTCTGCTAACTCTGCTAGATAAGACACTCCACCAACTTCTTCTAGTAATCCTTGATCAGCCATCGCTGATGTCATTATTACTAAGTCGATCGGTTCTCCTTTATCAGATAATCCAAGCATGACCTCAAAAATCTTTTGATGTTTCGTTCGATAGAATGAATCAGGTACCAATAACTCCGATGCTGACGTTAACGCATCTTGATCAATTAATATGGCACCTAAAACCGCCTGCTCGGCCTCTATATTATGCGGAGGGGTACGATCAGCAAGTACATCACTCATACGCAATCCTCCTTGCTTAATTTATTTTTATTGTTCACTAACATGAACTTTTACTGTCGCTGTTACTTGCGGATGCAATTTCACTGTTACATTTGTGTAGCCTAATGCACGAATTGCATCATCCATTTCAAATTTACGTTTATCAAGTTTAATTTTATGTGATTTTTGCATCGCATCTACGATTTGTTTGCTCGTAATAGAACCGAATAAACGGCCACCTTCTCCAGATTTCGCCTTTAATTCTACAGTTAATTTCTCTAAAGTCTCTTTTAACTCTTTTGCATTTTCAAGCTCTGCTGCTGCATCTTTTTCTTCTTTACGCTTTTGAGCTTCTAAAGTTTTCATACTGCTATTTGTTGCTTCAGCAGCTAATCCTTGTTTTAGTAAGAAGTTATTTGCATAGCCATCCGGTACGTTTTTTATTTCTCCTTTTTTACCTTTACCTTTTACGTCTTTTAGAAAAATTACTTTCATGATTGTGTGCCTCCCTGTAAATAGTCATCAATAACAAATCGAAGCTTCTCCTCAGCTTCATCTACTGTAACATTTTTCATTTGTGTGGCTGCATTAGTCAAATGCCCGCCACCGCCTAAGTTTTCCATAATTAGCTGCACATTCACTTCACCTAAAGACCTGCTGCTAATTCCAATGAGATTCTCACCACGTTTCGCAACAACAAATGATGCAATAATCCCTGTCATCGTTAATAACGTGTCTGCCGATTGCGCAATAAGCACTTGATCGTAGTAATCATCACTATCAACTTTAGCAATCGCAATTCCATTTTTATAAATGTACGCATTTTTTATAGCTTTTGCAACCCGTAAATACTGATCCATATCTTCCTTTAAAAGTTCTTGTACAAGTACAGTATCTGCACCATGTGAGCGTAAATAAGAAGCAGCATCAAATGTACGAGCCCCTGTCCGGAATGTGAAACTTTTCGTGTCGACAATAATACCTGCTAACAATGCCGTCGCTTCTAGCATTGTCATCTTTAAATTTTTAGGTTGATACTCAAGTAATTCTGTAACCAATTCTGCCGTTGAAGAAGCATATGGTTCCATATAAACTAGCAATGGGTCTTCAATAAAATCTTCCCCACGACGATGATGATCAATAACTACTACATTTTCAATTTTATGTAACAGTTTTTGCTCCATCACCATAGAAGGTTTATGCGTATCAACAACAACAAGTAACGACTCATCATTTGCAAATTCCATCGCTTGCTCTGGAGTAATAAAATGAGACCATAACTCCTCATTTTGTTTCACTTTGTCCATCAAGCGTTTAATTCCCTTATCAGAATCATTTTCATCTAATACAATATATCCTTTACGCTCGTTTAATTGAGCCACTTTTAAAATACCAATCGCAGCACCAATTGCGTCCATATCAGGAGCCCTATGCCCCATGATAATGACATTACTACTTTCTAACACTAAATCCTTTAACGCATGCGAAATGACCCTAGCACGTACACGGGTACGCTTTTCAACGGGATTTGTCTTACCTCCATAGAACTTAACTTTACCTGTCGCTTGTTTAATAGCTACTTGGTCTCCACCGCGTCCAAGCGCAAGGTCTAAACCAGATTGAGCCATTGCACCAAGCTCTGACAAAGGTAAATCACCTGATCCGACACCTACACTTAATGTCAGTGGTATATTCCTTTTAGATGTTTCTTCACGCACCTGATCTAAAATACTAAATTTCCCTTTCTCCATCTGCGTCAGAATACTTTCATTTAGCACAACGAAGAATCTTTCTGAAGATGCACGTTTTAAATACGCACCATACTTAAGTGCCCATTCATTTAGTCGCGATGTCACAAGACTTGTTATATTCGTACGTAATTGATCATCTAATCCTTGTGTAACTTCATCATAATTATCCAAATAAATTACAGCTAAAACAGTGCGTTGATCCTCATACATCTTTTCGATTTCCGTTTGTTCCGTTACATCAAAGAAATAAATTAACTTTTCTTCTTTCCTTACAAAAACGCGAAACTTTCGATTATTTAAAGAGACTATATCATCAGAAGTTTCTCCTTTAATGAAAAGAAGTAATGTTTCTGATACATCGTAAAGGTGCCATCCAGCTAACGCATGCTGTCCCAGGCATGAAGATAAATAAGGATTTGCCCAATCAATCCCGTAATCCTTATTGTATAACAAAATACCAATCGGCATTTGGTTAAATGCTTCATTACTGACTTTCTTTACCCTCGTAATCATATCTGTCGTATGCTTTTCGAAATTCCTTTGAAAATTAAGTTCAAATCGTATAACGATAAAGAACACGATACAAAAAATGATAAAAGCAGCTATCCCCATAATTAAATGAAAATAACAGAGAATTGAAATGAGCACAAACACAAAAAATGCCAATACATAAACAGGATATAAAAACCACTGTTTCTTATCAAATTCAGGCATGTATACAACTCCTATAAAGTAAAACTAACTCACCTTCCAGTTAGTTAAACAGATTAAAATAGTATAAGGAATATTATTTTATTCCCCTATTTTAGAACGCAACGAAATCCCTAAGTCAATTATACCTAAGATTGTCACAAGAGGAAACAGCATCGGAATAAACATGCATACAATAAAACTAATAATAGGAACCCCTTTAGTAAAACCTTTTCTATACGCTAAAAAGGAAATGAATGTCAGCCCTTGCAGTACAAGCAATAGTGCAAATATGACATATAGGTTAGAAAATACCATATGTAAATATGATGTTGGATCTACTTTTATAAAAGTTGCTAACAAAATAAATATAACGTAATACCAAACAATACTCTTTGGTAATTGTAGATCTTTAAATTTAGGCCAAGGTATAATGTCATGTTTTAACTTTTTCAAAACACTACCTGATATTATCACTGTAATCCAAGAAAAACATACTGCAACTAGAACAAGTATACTTGGAAATAACGATTGTAATATATCATTCATTTGTGTAAGTAACTCTTTTTGTTCCTTACTAATCGGCATACCTATAGCACTTACTATCTTTTCACTTTGCACCATACTTTCACTAAACACACTTTGCATTTGCTTCATTATATCTATGTTGAAAAACTTTATACTCGCAACATAAATAAGTACAAAACCAATTAAGTATGCAAGCGTCCCCGCTATTAAGATTTCCACTGGCTTTTTTCTTGTTTTATACATATACCCTAAAACAATCCCTATCAATCCAAACATAGTTGTCTTCACTAAATTCATAGGTTGACTCACAATAATAGTAACAAAAAGTGCTGCTACAAAAATCACAAGCACATTAGATAGTTTATGTCTTATCGTTAATAGTATAAATGGTAACGGCAACGCAAAAGTTACAACAGTACCTAAAATCGGAACATACATAGATATAAGCAATAAAATTGCATATATAGCTAATAACGCTGCGCCTTCCGTAATAAACTTTGTTTGTTTCACATTTTAACCTCTCTTTCAAAAAAGAAAAGCATAGCAAAATGCACAGTAGAGTCCGACTCTACTGTGCATTTCATACGCTATTATTCACCAACATATGGTAAAAGTGCCATTTGACGAGCACGTTTAATTGCAACTGTAAGTTTGCGTTGGTATTTTGCGCTTGTCCCTGTTACACGACGAGGTAAAATTTTACCACGCTCAGAAACGAAACGTTTTAATAAATCAACATCTTTATAGTCAATGCGAGTGATGCCGTTAGCTGTGAAGAAACACACCTTACGACGTTTCGCACGTCCACCTTTGCGTCCTGCCATGTCTATTTCCCTCCATTCTTTGTTAAAACTAACAAATTTACTGTATTAGAACGGTAAATCGTCGTCGGAAATGTCGATCGGTTGACCTACATTTGAAAATGGATCGTCATTCTTCGTAAATCCAGAGTTCCCTTGATTACCTTGGTTACCTGAATTACTAGATTGACCAAATGGGTTAGAGCCTTGGTTACCGAAACCAGCTCCTGATGGTTGCTGATTGAATGAACCACGTTGCTCCCCACCGCCATTACGCGGCTCTAAAAATTGTACGCTTTCCGCAAGAACTTCTGTTACATATACACGTTTACCGTCTTGTCCATCGTAATTACGAGTTTGAAGACGTCCATCTACGCCTGCTAAGCTTCCTTTTTTCAAATAATTTGCTACGTTTTCTGCTTGTTTACGCCATATTACACAATTAATAAAGTCAGCTTCACGCTCACCTTGTTGATTCGCAAATGCGCGATTCACAGCTAACGTAAAAGTAGCTACTGCAACACCATTGGGCGTGTAACGTAAGTCAGGGTCCTTAGTTAAACGACCAACGAGGATAACACGATTCATCAATCGAACCACTCTCCCTTATATATCAATTATTTTTCTTCTTCTTTAACAACGATATGACGAAGGATGTCTTCGTTGATCTTAGCTAAACGGTCGAATTCGTTAATCGCTTCTGCGTTAGAGTTCACGTTTAAGATCATGTAGAAACCTTCACGTAAGTCGTTGATTTCGTAAGCTAAACGACGCTTACCCCACTCTTTCGTGTTAATGATTTCTGCACCATTGTTTGTTAAAACACCTGCAAAACGTTCAACTAAAGCTTTTTGAGCTTCTTCTTCAACGCCAGGACGAATGATGTACATAATTTCGTACTTTCTCATTACACTTTCACCTCCTTTTGGTCTAAACGGCCCATAATGGGCAAGGAGCAATTAATTTATAGTAATTACTCACGAGTTTAGATTATATCATAGTAAGTTATATGAATCAACTCACCAATACATAAAAAACTTGGCAAACATATAATATATTCGCCAAGCTCATATCTTTATTTTTCCTAGGAAATATTAGATTAAACGTTAAAACGGAAGTGCATAACATCTCCGTCTTTTACGATATACTCTTTTCCTTCTAAACGTACTTTTCCAGCTTCTTTTGCAGCTGTCATAGAACCGTTTGTCATTAAGTCATCGTAAGAAACTGTTTCTGCACGAATAAATCCACGCTCAAAGTCTGTATGAATAACACCAGCACATTGTGGTGCCTTCATACCTTGTTTAAATGTCCAAGCACGTACTTCTTGAACGCCAGCTGTAAAGTAAGTAGCAAGTCCTAATAGGTCATATGCTGCACGAATTAATTGATCTAAACCAGACTCTTCAATACCTAGTTCTTCAAGGAATACTTTTTTCTCTTCCTCGTCTAATTCAGCGATTTCTGATTCGATTTTTGCACATACAACGATTACTTGAGAATTTTCATTTTCTGCAAATTCTTTTACCATTTGTACGTATTTATTTTCCGAAGGATCGATAACATCGTCTTCACTTACGTTCGCTACGTATAACATTTCTTTTGTTGTAAGTAAATGAAGGCCTTTAACAATCTTCATCTGCTCTTCTGTAAATTCAACAGTACGAGCCGGTTTCCCCTCTTCAAAAGCCTCTTTTAAACGAACTAAAATTTCATGCTCATATACAGCTTCTTTATCTTTTTGTCTTGCTAATTTCGCAACACGCTCGATACGCTTATCAACAGACTCTAAGTCCGCTAAAATTAGCTCTAAGTTGATTGTTTCGATATCATCAATTGGATCTACTTTCCCTGAAACGTGCGTAATATTTTCGTCTTCAAAACAACGAACAACTTGGCAAATTGCATCTACTTGACGAATGTGAGATAAGAATTTATTTCCTAAACCTTCACCTTTACTAGCACCTTTTACGATACCTGCAATATCAGTAAACTCAAATACAGTCGGAACAGTCTTTTTCGGTTCTACTAATTCCGTTAATTTATTTAAACGCTCATCTGGTACTTCTACAATCCCTACGTTTGGATCAATTGTACAGAATGGATAGTTTGCAGATTCTGCTCCTGCTTGTGTAATTGCATTAAATAAAGTGGACTTACCTACGTTAGGTAATCCAACAATCCCAGCCGTTAATCCCATATTTTTCACTCCTATGTCTCAATCTTTCATCATTATAGATAGTAACGAAAAAAATGACAAGTTTCCGCCAAACGAAAAAAAGTAACAGTTACCTACTGTAACTGTTACTCTCCCTCTATTCTTCGTGCTTCACAAGTATTTTTTTCACCTTACGATCAAACTCTCTTCGAGTAATCATTACTGAATGGTCACATCCCTCGCACTTAATGCGGATATCCATTCCCATACGAATAATTTTCCAACGATTCTCGCCACATGGATGTGCTTTCTTCATTTCCACAACATCGTACAAGTTATATTCCTTTTGCTCCACTCTTCAAACTCCTCTCCATACTAAATTGCTTTTCCACTAACCAATTCTTCACGATTGTATAAAACCATACGCGGATATGGAATTTCAATCCCATGTAAATCAAGACGATTTTTAATCTCTTTACGAAGTGCCCTTGCAATAACTGCATGTTGCATCGGCTCTACTTCAGCGATAACGCGTAATATAACTTCTGATGCAGCTAACGTTTGCACACCTAATAATTGAGGTGTTGTTACCATTTTTTCATACTTTGAAGGTAACTCTACTAATAAATCTTCAATAACCTGTTCTGCTTTCGCAATATCAGCCTCATATGAAATAGATACATCAACAAACGCTACACTATTACTAACTGAATAGTTAGTAACTTGAATAATACTTCCATTTGGTAAAGTATGAATTTCACCTGTCCAACTCTTTACTTTCGTTGTACGAAGTCCAATTTCTAAAACGACTCCTTCAAATTGACCGATTTTAACATAATCGCCAACTGAAAACTGATCTTCTAGCAAAATAAATAAACCTGTAATAACGTCTTTCACTAAACTTTGAGCACCAAATCCGACTGCTAAACCAATTACCCCAGCACCCGCTAATAAACCTGATGCATTAATATCAAACACACCTAAAATCGCAATTAGCATAATGAACATAACAACATACGCTACAATATTTTCAAGTAATTTCGCCACTGTAACTGTACGACGTTCTGAAATTTGAATTGGAGAACGACTCCCCATACGAAACGCATTTCGTACAACCGCTCTTGCAATTCGCACAACAACTGCACCAATTGTTAAAATAATACATATTTTTAATGTCGCAACTCCAATATGAGCCCAACGATCAGCATCTAATAAATACTGTTTCGTAGAATTAAACCACTTCGTTAATAAATCCATGTACCTCTACCTCTCTAGCTAAAATTTCTTTTTAGTTATCCTTATTATTGTATCAGAAGTCCTCTAATTGCTGAAAAAATTTTATGATTTTAATCCTATTTTATCCCCGCCATTCAGGTATAAAATGGAACGAATATATATATACTAGTACTATTATTTCCGTTTTCATTCACATTTTGCAAAAATTACGCACTTATAGCTTTCCATTTTTCTCACCATATAACATATATTGAAAATTTATTAAAAGGATGGGTGCTTCATGAACATTGGAAGTTTTCGCTTACCATTTTTTGAGAAAGAAACTCAAAACGTTATGCACCAAGATCTAGAAGCCTCTGAGATAATCAGTAATTTCTTACTTACCCATATTCCTATTAAAACTAATATACCACTCATTCTCGTTTGTATCGGAACAGATCGTTCTACAGGTGACGCACTCGGCCCGTTAGTTGGTACAAAACTTGAACAAATAGACATCAAAAACCTCCAAATATTCGGTACACTCGATGAGCCAGTACATGCACTAAATTTAGAAGAAAAAATTCAGAATATACAGAAAGAATATCCTACTGCATTTATAATTGCTGTTGATGCATGTTTAGGAAAGTCCCAAAATATTGGGTCAATCACTACTGGAAAGGGACCTAGTAAACCTGGTGCTGCTATGAATAAGAAATTACCTGCAGTTGGTGATCTGCATATACACGGTATCGTCAATCTAAATGGGTTTATGGAGTTTTTCGTTCTTCAAAATACAAGATTAAGTTTAGTCATGAAAATGGCTGATGTAATCGCACAAAGTATAAAAGAGACGGATCAAAAATTATCCGCATTAAAAAAAGCAAACCATCTATAAATAATAAGATGGTTTGCTTTTTAATTTTTCTGTGCTAATAGTTCTAAAATACGATTTAAATCTTCTTTATTAAAAAATTCAATTTCGATTTTACCTTTTTCTTTTTTCGTCTCTTTAATTTTCACATCTGTGCCAAACTTTTCTCTTAAGAACGTTTCACGTTCTACGAAAAATATATTTCGCTCTTTTTTCACTTTTTTTGTTTCACGTGAAACGTGTTGATTAATCTCTTGGACGATTTTCTCTAATTGACGAACATTTAATCCTTCTTTTTCAATGCGTTTCAATAAGGACTTCAATTGTTCTTCGTCTTTTATCGTAAGTAAAGTTCTCCCATGAGCCATTGAAAGTTGACCATTTGCAATCATATCTTGGACGAACGAAGGGAGGCTTAATAACCGAGTATAATTTGCAATGTAAGGTCTGCTTTTGCCAAGACGTTTCGCTAATTGTTCTTGCGTTACATTTAGCTCATTCATTAACATCTGGTATGCCATTGCCTCTTCCATAGGATTTAAATCTTCTCGTTGTAAGTTTTCTAACAAAGCAAATTCCATCATTTGCTGTTCAGTTAATTGTCTTACAACCGCAGGTACCTTTTCTAAACCAGCCTCTTTTGCAGCACGAAATCGTCTTTCACCTGCAACGATTTCATATCCTTTAATACTCTTTCTAGCAATTAATGGTTGTAGAATACCGTGTTCCTTAATCGAAATTGCTAATTCCTGAATAGCCTCTTTATTAAAGTGTTTACGCGGTTGATATGGATTTGGCCTTAATTCAGTTACAAGAATCTCCTGAATTGTTTCCTCTTCTTTCACATCTAAATCAGGAAAAAACACATTAATTCCTCTTCCTAATCCTTTAGCCACCTGCAATCACTTCCTCTGCTAAATCTATATATACTTCTGCTCCTCTTGATTTAGCGTCATACTGCATAATAGGTTTCCCATGACTTGGAGCCTCGCTCAAGCGTACATTACGCGGAATAATCGAGCGATATACTTTATCCCTAAAATACTTTTTCACTTCATCTATAACTTGGATCCCTAAATTTGTACGAGCATCCAACATTGTTAACAATACGCCTTGAATTGCTAAATTTTTATTTAAATGTTTTTGTACAAGTCGAACTGTATTTAATAGCTGACTTAATCCTTCTAGTGCATAATATTCACACTGTACAGGAATAATAACAGAATCTGCTGCTGTTAATGCATTAATCGTTAATAACCCTAAAGACGGGGGACAGTCGATAATAATATAATCATATTCATCACGAACTGGCTGTAATGCTCTTTGCAAACGTACTTCCCGGGAAATAGTCGGTACCAATTCAATTTCAGCACCAGCCAATTGAATTGTAGCGGGTAGAACATCTAAGTTTTCAGTTGCGGTTTTCTGTATAACCCCTTGAACATCTGCATCTTCCACAAGAACGTTGTAAATACATTGATCTAATTCAGATTTTTCAATTCCCACACCAGTCGTTGCATTTCCTTGAGCATCAATATCTACAAGAAGGACTTTTTTACCTACTTGCGCCAATCCAGCCCCTAAATTAACAGATGTTGTGGTTTTTCCAACACCGCCTTTTTGATTAGCAATAGCAATGATTTTTCCCATGATGTCACCTACTTTCAACCTTTCTATCTTATTCTAGTAACAATTACGTTTATTGTAACATGAAATAAAACTTTTTCTTTTACGTCCTTTATTAAACTTCAAAATTTATTTCTAAACTCCTTCTTCATTTAACAAGAAAATATAGTAAAAGAGACCTCTCCAATAGGATAAGGTCTCTAACACGTCATTATTATTTTTTCTTTGGAATTTTAATTGTAATTTGATAGTACTCATCAAATTCTTCTTCCTCAGAATTAACATTTAAACCACTTTCAGTAACCATTTGTAAAGATTGTCTAATTGTATTCATAGCAATCCTCGTATCTCGACTTACTGCTTTTTGCTTTGCCTTACGCTTCGGTTTTGCTTCCTCTAGTAACTTCGCAATTCGTTCTTCTGTTTGCTTTACATTCAGTTGTTTCTCCACAATTTCCTGTAAAACCTTCAGTTGTAATTCCTCATTTTTTAAAGGAATGAGAGCGCGGGCATGACGTTCTGTAATGCTTTTTTCTAATAATGCACTTTTTATTTCTTCAGGCAACTTTAACAATCGCAACTTATTTGCGATTGTAGATTGTCCTTTTCCAAGTCGTTGTGCCAATGCTTCTTGTGTTAAATTATGTAACTCAATCAGCTTTTGATATGCCACAGCTTCCTCGATTGCCGTTAGTTCCTCACGTTGCAAGTTTTCAATTAAAGCTACAGAAGCTGTCTCTGTATCATTTAAGTTCTTTATAATTGCAGGAACCTTTTCCCAACCTAACTTTGTTGCCGCGCGAAAACGTCTTTCTCCAGCAATAATCTCATACTTATCGTCCTCATATTGCCTTACAACAATCGGCTGAATAAGTCCATGTGTACGAATCGTTAATGCTAGCTCATCAATACGCGCATCATCAAAAACTGTTCTTGGTTGATAACGGTTAGGGGTAATATTTACTATCGGAATTTCTTGTATTTCCTCATATACCTTTTTATCTATCTCTTCATGGCTTTCGTCTTGTAATTCGAATTCGCTCTCTTTATCTCCAAAGCCAAATAAACGAGAAAACGTATTTTTCATACATATTCCACCACCTTTTAGGCCTATTGACTATTCTCCATAAAATGTTTCCTATGAAACATTTACGTTTTCATTTATATAATTTAATCTTACGTCTAATAAGATTTATTTTTCAATAGGTAATTTATTGGGTGTTCCCGGTTTGCGTGGATATTTCTTTGGTGTCTTGCGCTTTTTCTCGATTAATAAAATATTACGTTCACTCTCTTCAAACGGTAATTGGAACGTAGACATCTCTTTTAACTCTCCGCCTAGCACCTCTAAAGCATACTTGCCATTTTCGATTTCTTCGTTTGCTGCTGCACCTTTCATTGCAATGAATGTTCCTCCAACTTTTACAAGTGGTAAGCATAGCTCACTTAATACAGAAAGACGCGCAACTGCACGTGCCATTACAATATCGTATGATTCACGTACACCTTCTTTTTTCCCAAATGTTTCAGCACGATCATGACAAAATGCAACATCACTTAATTCTAACTTTTGCGCTAAGTGATTTAAGAAATTAATACGTTTTTGCAATGAATCTACAATTGTTACTTTTAAGTGCGGGAAACAGATTTTTAAAGGAATACTTGGGAATCCAGCCCCTGCACCAACATCACAAATTGAGAATGGTTTTGAAAAATCATAATAAAAAGCAGCTGTAATGGAATCAAAAAAGTGTTTTAAGTATACTTCTTCTTTTTCTGTAATAGCCGTTAAGTTCATTTTTTCATTCCACTCTACTAATGTTTCAAAGTAGATTTTGAACTGCTCTAATTGTCTAGAAGAGAGGGTGATTCCCTTCTCTTCTAGCATAGATTGAAATTGTTCTATGTTCATCTAGCAATATCTCCTTACTATGTTATTGGTTCGATACGCGCGCAATTTTTCCTTGTTCTATATACACAAGTAAAATGGAAATATCCGCTGGATTTACGCCAGAAATACGTGAAGCCTGCCCCATTGAAAGTGGACGAACATCTTTCAATTTCTGTCTAGCTTCTGAAGCAAGGCTAGAAATCGCGTCATAATCAATATCTACAGGGATTTTTTTACTCTCCATTTTCTTCATACGCTCTACTTGCTGTAAAGATTTTTCAATATATCCTTCGTACTTAATCTGAATTTCAACTTGTTCTGTAACTTCATCACTTAATTCTACTTCACTTGGTACTAAAAGATGAATATGCTCATATGTCATCTCTGGACGACGTAATAAGTCACTTGCACGTATTCCATCTTTCAATTCACTTCCGCCAATATTGCGAATTAATTCTTGAACTTCAGGACGTGGTTTAATAATAATGCTGCTTAAACGTTCCTTTTCCTGTTCAATTTGTAATTTTTTATTTGTAAATCGCTCATATCGCTCTTCTTTAATTAATCCAATTTCACGACCAACTTCAGTTAAACGAAGATCAGCATTATCGTGGCGTAATAATAGACGGTATTCTGCACGAGACGTTAATAAACGATATGGTTCATTTGTACCTTTCGTTACAAGATCATCAATTAAGACACCAATATAAGCATCCTCGCGGCCTAAAACAACTTCTTTTTTACCTAAAGAACGGCATGCCGCATTAATCCCAGCCATAAGCCCTTGTCCTGCCGCCTCTTCGTAACCAGAAGTTCCATTAATTTGTCCTGCTGTATATAAATTTTTAATCTTTTTCGTTTCAAGTGTTGGCCATAATTGTGTTGGCACAATTGCATCATATTCAATCGCATAACCTGTGCGCATCATTTCAACATTTTCTAGGCCTGGAATTGTTCTAAGCATGTCACGTTGTACATCTTCTGGTAGGCTTGTGGATAAACCTTGTACATATACTTCTTGTGTATTACGCCCTTCTGGCTCTAAGAAAATTTGATGACGTGGTTTGTCATTAAATCTTACTACTTTGTCTTCAATAGAAGGACAGTACCTAGGGCCTGTTCCTTTAATCATACCAGAATACATAGCTGAACGATGTAAATTTTCATCTATTAAACGGTGTGTTTCTGTACTTGTATATGTCAACCAACATGGAATTTGATCCATAATAAATTTCGTTGTTTCAAAAGAGAACGAACGCGGCTTATCATCACCTGGTTGAATTTCCGTTTTACTGTAGTCAATTGTATTACTGTTTACACGCGGAGGTGTCCCTGTTTTAAATCTAACAAGATCAAATCCAAGCTCCTCTAAATGCTCAGATAATGTAATAGACGGTTGTTGATTATTTGGACCGCTTGAATATTTTAAATCGCCCATGATAATCTCGCCACGTAAAAATGTTCCAGTCGTAATTACAACGGTTTTCGCTGTATATTCTGCACCAGCTTGTGTAACTACCCCTTTACATATACCTTCTTCAACGATTAAACGCTCTACCATTCCTTGGAACAACGTTAAGTTTGGTGTTTCTTCAATTGTTTTCTTCAATTCATGTTGGTAAGAGAATTTATCAGCTTGCGCTCGAAGTGCACGTACAGCTGGACCCTTACCTGTATTTAGCATACGCATTTGAATATGAGTTTTATCAATATTACGTCCCATTTCTCCGCCTAATGCATCAATTTCACGAACAACAATCCCTTTTGCTGGTCCACCAACAGAAGGGTTACATGGCATGAATGCTACCATATCTAAGTTAATTGTTAACATTAATGTTTTTGAGCCCATTCGTGCTGCCGCAAGACCAGCTTCACATCCTGCATGACCTGCACCGATTACTATGACATCGTATGAACCGGCATTGTATCCCATTGTTTATTCCTCCTAATAATCTCTATCTTTCTAAAACATCACTATATTATTTTCCTAAACAAAATTGAGAGAACAACTGGTCAATTAGGCTTTCATGGACTGTGTCACCAGTAATTTCACCAAGTATTTCCCACGTTCTTGTTAAATCAATTTGCACCATATCAATTGGTACACCATTTTCTATTGCCTCAATTGCATCACCGATTGTTTGTCCCGCTTGTGTTAATAATCCAATATGTCTCGCATTAGAAACATATGTCATATCTGTAGAATCGATTGTTCCTTCAAAGAATAAATCAGCTATTGCCTTTTCGAGTTCATCTATTCCTTGTTCCTCAATTAAGGATGTTGTAATAACACGATTTCCCTCGGCTAACTCTGTAACACGTTCCATATCAATTGCTTGCGGTAAATCAGTCTTATTCACAATAACAATAAAGTCTTTTCCTTGTACCGCATGGAATAGATCTTCATCCTCATTTGTTAAAGCCTCGCTATAGTTGACAACAACTAATACTAAATCTGCTTGGCTCATCATTTCTTTTGAACGCTCCACACCAATTCGTTCAACAACATCTTCTGTCTCACGAATACCGGCTGTATCTATAAGTTTAAGAGGTACGCCACGCACATTAACGTACTCTTCAATAACATCACGAGTTGTTCCTGCAATATCAGTTACAATTGCTTTTTTCTCCTGAACAAGGCTATTTAATAACGATGATTTCCCAACATTAGGCCTACCGATAATTGCTGTAGCAATACCTTCACGTAAGATTTTCCCTTGTTTTGATGTTTCTAATATTTTTTCGATTTCCGAACGAACATGCGTTGCTTTCTCAATTAAAATATTATGTGTCATCTCTTCTACATCATCGTATTCTGGATAATCTATATTTACCTCAACATGAGCTAATGTTTCTAATATTTCTTGACGTAAGCGACCAATTAATTTAGATAATCGCCCTTCCATTTGATTAATTGCTACATTCATCGCACGATCTGTTTTTGCTCGAATCAAATCCATAACAGCTTCTGCTTGTGATAAATCGATACGTCCATTTAAAAAAGCACGTTTTGTAAATTCGCCCGGTTCTGCCAATCGTACTCCTTGCGCTAGAATAAGTTGCAATACTTTATTTACTGAAACAAGTCCGCCATGACAGTTAATTTCCACTATATTTTCACGTGTAAAAGTCCTCGGTGCGCGCATAATAGACACCATAACTTCTTCAATAACTTGATTTGTATCTAAATCAACGATATGACCATAATGAATAGTATGAGAAGAAACCTCTGTTAAATCCTTCCCTTTAAAAATACGGTCAACTTTCTCCACCGCATCATCCCCACTTACTCGAACAATGGCAATTGCACCCTCTCCAAGCGCTGTGGAAATCGCAGCAATTGTATCAAATTCCATGTCCTTTCACCTCACTTGCTTATTTATCTCTATTTCAACATGATTATTTCTTTCACTAAATTATTAGGATACCATAACGAACCTATCTACAAAAGAAGAATAACTCATTTTATTATATCCCCATGTAAAAAACACTAAACTTATTCACAGTGGATAAGTTTAGTGTTTTTTAGTTATCCACATCTATTTTTCGCTCAAAAAAACCGGCACTCATTTGAGCAACCGGTCATTTAGGAGATATTACAACATGCCGATGTGGTTCATTTCCTTCAGAAGTTGTTTTGATACCTTGATGATTTGATAATGCCTGATGAATAATTTTTCGTTCAAAAGATGGCATCGGTTCTAAAATAACTCTTTTTTTCGTATTAGATACTTGTTTCGCTAATCGATAAGAAAGTGATTCTAACGTACTTTTTCTTTTACTACGATAATTTTCAGCATCTAGTGTAATACCGATATACTGCTTCGTGTTACGATTTGCGACAAGTTTTGTTAAATACTGTAAAGAGTTCAATGTATTACCTCTTTTTCCAATTAAAAATCCTACATCATCACCAGAAATTGTAAATTCAATCTCGCGTCCTTTTACAATTTTACTAATTTCAACTTCCACACCCATATTGTGAATAACATTTCTTAAATATTCTTCACATTCCTGAATTGGATCTTTCTTCAATACAACTTCTACTACTGCAGGACGATTCCCAAATAAACCTAAGAACCCTCTTTTACCCTCATCGACAATATTTATATCTACTCGATCTTTTGATGTGTTTAATTGCCTTAAAGCATCCTCTACTGCCAGCTCGACTGTTTGTCCTTTAGCAGTAATTATACTCACTTGCTTGAGCCTCCAGCTTTGTTAGCCTTAATCTCTGGCCCTTTGATAAAGTACATTTGAGCAATACCAAAGATATTACCAACAACCCAGTAAAGTGATAATGCAGCTGGGAAGTTAATTGCAAAGATTAAAATCATAATCGGCATAAGCCAAATCATCATTGCCATTTGTGGATTTTGACCAGCAGTTCCTGCCATTGCAAGCTTTTGCTGAATAAATGTCGTAATCGCTGCAACAACCGGTAAGATATAGTAAGGGTCTGCCTGTCCTAAATCAAACCATAAAAATGTATGTTTACTAATTTCTGATGTTCTCATAATCGCATGATAAAATGCGAATAAAATAGGCATCTGAACAAATATTGGTAAACAACCGGCTAATGGATTTACACCATTTTTTTGATATAGCTGCATCATTTCTTGTTGTAATTTTTGCTGTGTTGCTTGGTCTTTCGAGCTATATTTCTCTTTTAACTTTACCATTTCTGGTTGTAACGCCTGCATAGCTTTCGTACTCTTCGTTTGCTTAATCATTAATGGTAATAATGCAAAACGAATAATAAGGGTCGTAATAACGATCGCTAAACCGTAATTATCACCAAGCCATGTCGCAAAATACGTGATTAACTGAGAAAGCGGGTATACGAAATATTCATTCCAAATCCCAGTGCTCTTCGATGTAATCGGCTGACCCGTTTCACTACAGCCGGTAGCAATTGCCATTAATGTAATAACCATGGCCAGTAAACCTATTTTCTTTTTCAAAGCCTGCTCCTCCTTGTTTCGGTATGTATATAGTGTAATTCATTTCCTTACGCTACTTTTTTATTCTTTTCATACCAGAGCGTTTAAAGACATGAATTAAGCTTTTCTTTACTTCTTCATATGTCATCTCTGCACAAGGCTTCCTTGCTATTATAACAAAATCTTTTCCAGAATCTATCTCATCTTTTAACTCTGTAATAGCCTGACGGACCATGCGCTTAATTCGATTACGAACTACTGCATTTCCTATTTTTTTGCTAACAGAAAGGCCGATGCGAAAGTTTGGCTGTTCTTCTTTATCTAATTGGTATACAACAAACTGACGATTCGCATTTGATTTTCCTTTTTGAAAAACCGCCTGGAATTCATCATTCTTCTTTATACGATGTTTTTTCTTCATATCAATTGACACTCCTGTATTTCATCAGCGGAAATTCACTATTATTAGAAAAAAAGACCACTGAACGATCAGTGGTCTACGCAGATAATACTTTTCTTCCTTTACGACGACGAGCTGCTAGCACTTTACGTCCGTTCGCTGTGCTCATACGGCTGCGGAAACCATGTACTTTGCTGCGCTTACGTTTATTTGGTTGGTAAGTTCTTTTCATTATATGACACCTCCCTGAGGAATATCTGTTAAAGACAGTCCTATAAATTATAGTTAATTAACTAGGAAAATGTCAATGGTTCTAGAAATTTTCATCAAATATTCATTTTGAACCTATTCACATACTTTTTCACAGCATCTATATTTCCTTGTGGATAAATGTTTTTTCACGTTTTTTATATCCACAAACTTTTTTCCCACTTTTACACAGTATATCGTGTTGTGGACAAGTTTATTCCACAAGGTATTGATTTTGTGGATAACTTTCTTAAATTCATTGCTATAGCCACTTTTTTTTGATATTATAGTTGTGTTTTCACTTTGAATAAGTTTTCCACACCTTTATCTTATCCACAATTTGTGCATAACATGTGGACAGTTTTAATCACATGTGGGTAAATAGTTGTCCACATTTGCTTTTTTTGTCGAAAACCCTATCTCATATACAAACGACGTTTTTAGGTTTTAAAATACGTTTCGTATAAATATACATTTTATATTTATTAGGTTGTACATTTGTTGCGCAACCTTATTCTTTTACCATCTTAGTAAAGGAGGGACACCTTTGGAAAATATCTCTGATTTATGGAATAGTGCCTTAAAAGAATTAGAAAAAAAGGTAAGCAAGCCTAGTTATGAAACATGGTTAAAATCAACAACGGCTCATAACTTGAAGAAAGACGTATTAACGATTACAGCTCCAAATGAATTTGCTCGTGACTGGCTAGAATCTCATTACTCAGAACTTATTTCGGAAACACTATACGATTTAACAGGGGCAAAATTAGCAATTCGCTTTATTATTCCCCAAAGTCAATCGGAAGAGGACATTGATCTTCCTCCAGTTAAGCGGAATCCAGCACAAGATGATTCAGCTCATTTACCACAGAGCATGTTAAATCCAAAATATACATTTGATACATTTGTTATCGGCTCTGGTAACCGTTTTGCCCATGCAGCTTCATTAGCTGTAGCCGAGGCGCCAGCTAAAGCGTATAATCCACTCTTTATTTATGGGGGAGTTGGGCTTGGAAAGACGCATTTAATGCACGCAATTGGTCATTATGTAATTGAACATAATCCAAATGCAAAAGTTGTATATTTATCATCAGAAAAATTCACGAATGAATTTATTAACTCTATTCGTGATAATAAAGCTGTTGATTTTCGTAATAAATATCGCAACGTAGATGTTTTATTGATAGATGATATTCAATTTCTTGCTGGAAAAGAACAAACTCAAGAAGAGTTTTTCCATACATTTAATGCATTACACGAAGAAAGTAAACAAATTGTAATTTCTAGTGATCGACCACCAAAAGAAATTCCAACTTTAGAAGATCGTCTTCGTTCTCGCTTTGAATGGGGACTTATTACAGATATTACGCCGCCAGATTTAGAGACACGAATTGCAATTTTACGCAAAAAGGCAAAAGCTGAAGGGCTTGATATACCAAATGAAGTTATGCTTTATATCGCAAATCAAATTGATTCAAATATTCGTGAATTAGAAGGTGCACTTATCCGAGTTGTAGCTTATTCATCTTTAATTAATAAAGATATTAATGCTGATTTAGCAGCTGAAGCACTTAAAGATATTATTCCAAATTCTAAGCCGAAAATTATCTCTATTTATGATATTCAAAAAGCTGTCGGAGACGTTTATCAAGTAAAATTAGAAGATTTTAAAGCGAAAAAACGCACAAAATCAGTTGCGTTTCCTCGCCAAATTGCAATGTATTTATCACGCGAACTTACGGATTCCTCTTTACCAAAAATAGGTGAAGAATTTGGTGGACGTGATCATACAACAGTTATCCATGCCCATGAAAAAATTTCTAAACTACTAAAAACCGATACGCAATTACAAAAGCAAGTTGAAGAAATTAATGGTATTTTAAAGTAGTAGCTGAATAGTGTGAATAACTTACCTTGTTTTACGCACAGTCTATCCACATGTAGATAGACTGTTTTTACATCCTTCAAAGGGGTTATCCACATATCCACAAGCCCTATTACTATTACTACTATTTTTTATCTTTATTAATTAAATAAAATCTTATACTTACCGGAGGTTTTTCTTTATGCGTTTTACAATACAAAAAGACTATCTTGTAAGAGGTGTACAAGATGTAATGAAGGCAGTTTCTTCTCGTACAACAATCCCTATCCTTACGGGAATTAAAGTTGTAGCTACTGAAGAAGGGGTTACATTAACAGGAAGCGATGCTGATATTTCTATTGAATCGTTTATTCCAGTCGAAGAAAATGGAAAAGAAATCGTAGAAATAGCTCAATCAGGAAGCATTGTTTTACAAGCAAAATATTTTAGTGAGATTGTAAAAAAACTACCTAAAGATACTGTCGAAATTTCTGTGGAAAATCATTTTATGACAAAAATAAAATCTGGAAAATCAGAATTTAACTTAAATGGTTTAGATTCTGCAGAATATCCGTTATTACCACAGATTGAAGAACATCATGTATTTAAGATACCAACAGATTTACTTAAGCATATGATCAGACAAACTGTATTTGCAGTTTCTACTTCTGAAACAAGACCAATCTTGACAGGTGTAAACTGGAAGGTATATAACAGCGAGTTAACTTGTATTGCAACAGATAGTCATAGACTAGCACTTCGAAAAGCGAAAATCGAAGGACATAATATTGCAGATGAATTTCAAGCTAATGTTGTTATCCCAGGTAAGAGCTTAAATGAATTAAGTAAGATTCTAGATGAGTCTGAAGAAATGGTGGATATCGTTATTACGGAGTATCAAGTATTATTCCGTACAAAACATTTATTATTCTTCTCAAGATTGTTAGAAGGAAATTATCCAGATACAACACGTTTAATTCCAGCAGAGAGTAAAACGGATATTTTTGTGAATACAAAAGAATTCCTACAAGCAATTGATCGTGCTTCACTATTAGCGAGAGATGGCCGCAATAACGTTGTCAAATTATCAACTTTAGAGCAAGAAATGCTAGAGATTTCTTCGAATTCACCAGAAATCGGAAAAGTTGTCGAAGAAGTACAATGTGAAAAAGTAGATGGAGAAGAGTTAAAAATATCTTTTAGTGCAAAATATATGATGGATGCATTGAAAGCCTTGGATAGTACAGAGATTAAAGTTAGTTTTACTGGGGCGATGAGACCGTTCTTAATTCGTACAGTAAATGATGATTCAATTATTCAATTAATTTTACCAGTTCGTACTTACTAGGTAAGGAATAAGGGTTGCTAGTTTAAAGATGCTAGTGGCCCTTATTTGATTTTTGGGTATTACTTTCCTAATGTTAGTTTATTTAGTACAATGAAAGAATGAACACTTTCAGAAAGTGAGCGATTTTATGAAACATATTAAAATTTCAACAGAGTATATTACACTAGGACAATTTTTAAAGTTAGCTGATGTAATTGATACAGGTGGCGCTGTAAAATGGTTTTTACAAGAATATGAAGTGTACGTGAACAACGAACTTGAAAATAGAAGAGGTCGCAAACTATATGCGAATGATGTTATTGAAATTCCAGGAAGCGGAACTTTCCAAGTTCAGGCATAAAGGGGGAGCCCTTTGTTTATTTCAGAAATACAATTAAAAAACTATCGCAATTATGAAAAATTAGAGCTTTCCTTTGAAGATAAGGTAAATGTAATTATCGGCGAAAATGCACAAGGGAAAACAAACTTGATGGAAGCTATTTATGTTTTAGCGATGGCGAAATCTCATAGAACCTCTAATGATCGCGAACTTATCCGCTGGGATGAAGAGTTTGGTCAAATAAAAGGGAAATTACAAAAAAGAAACAGTTCTTTGTCTTTGGAATTAAATATTTCGAAAAAAGGTAAAAAGGCAAAATTAAATCAACTTGAACAACAAAAGTTAAGTCAATATATTGGCGTGATGAACGTTGTCATGTTTGCCCCAGAAGATTTAAATCTTGTAAAAGGAAGCCCTCAAGTAAGAAGACGCTTTTTAGATATGGAATTAGGACAAATAGCTCCTGTATATTTGTATGAATTAAGTCAATATCAAAAGGTGCTCACGCAACGAAATCACTTGTTGAAAAAAATGCAAGGGAATAGTAAGAATGAGGAAACGATGTTGGATGTATTTACCCTTCAACTAATTGAGCATGGTGCAAAAATACTGCAAAAACGTTTTGAATTTTTGCATTTGCTACAGGAATGGGCAGCTCCAATTCATCGCGGTATAAGCCGTGGATTAGAAGAGTTAGAAATTGTCTATAAACCAAGTGTAGATGTATCAGAATCAATGGATTTGTCGAAAATAAAAGAAGTATACTATGAAAGTTTTCAATCTGTGAAACAACGTGAAATTTTCCGTGGTACGACTTTAATTGGTCCTCATCGTGATGATTTACAATTCTTCGTTAATAGTAAAAATGTTCAAGTCTTTGGTTCGCAAGGACAACAACGAACGACCGCACTATCCCTAAAATTAGCTGAAATTGAATTAATTTATTCAGAGGTTAAAGAATATCCAATCCTTTTACTGGATGATGTTTTATCAGAATTAGACGATTATCGTCAATCACATCTGTTAAATACAATTCAAGGAAAGGTGCAAACATTTGTTACAACGACGAGTGTCGACGGAATTGAACACGAAACATTAAAAGATGCGAAAACAATTCATGTAACGAACGGCACGGTAGATTGTGAAATAGATAGGGCATAAACCCCTGTTCAAATGGAAAAGTAGGTGATCTTTGTGTCAATGGAACAAAAACAAATGCAAGAAAATGCATATGATGAAAGTCAGATACAGGTACTTGAAGGACTAGAGGCAGTTCGGAAACGTCCGGGTATGTATATTGGATCTACGAGTGGGAAGGGACTTCACCACCTTGTATGGGAGATTGTCGATAATAGTATCGATGAAGCGTTAGCAGGATATTGCGATGAAATTAACGTTAGTATCGAAGAAGATAATAGTATTCTTGTAACGGATAATGGACGTGGTATTCCAGTTGGTATACAAGAAAAAATGGGACGTCCTGCAGTAGAGGTTATTATGACTGTCCTCCACGCTGGTGGTAAATTTGGCGGTGGCGGTTATAAAGTTTCTGGTGGTTTGCACGGTGTTGGTGCATCTGTTGTAAATGCCTTATCAACAGAATTAGAAGTATTTGTACATCGTGATGGCAAAATCCATTACCAAAAATACGAAAGAGGTATTCCGGTTGCAGATTTAAAAGTCATCGGTGATACAGATAAGACTGGAACAATAACTCGCTTTAAACCGGATCCAGAAATTTTTAAAGAGACGACAGAATATGAATTCGATACGCTCGCGACTCGTATGCGTGAGTTGGCGTTTTTAAATCGTAATATTAAATTAACAATTGAAGATAAACGTGAACATAAGCAAAAGAAAGAGTTCCACTATGAAGGTGGAATTAAATCATATGTTGAACATTTAAATCGTTCAAAACAACCAATTCATGAAGAGCCTGTATATGTAGAAGGTTCAAAAGATGGTATTCAAGTTGAAGTTGCGCTTCAATATAACGAAGGATATACAAATCATATTTACTCATTTACAAATAATATTCATACGTATGAAGGTGGTACACATGAGGTAGGATTTAAAACTGCCTTAACACGTGTTATTAACGATTATGGTCGTAAAAATAACATTTTAAAAGATGCGGATAGTAATTTGACTGGTGAAGATGTTCGTGAAGGTTTAACAGCAATCGTGTCAATTAAACATCCAAATCCACAATTTGAAGGGCAAACGAAGACGAAACTTGGAAATAGTGAAGCGAGAACGATTACGGAGTCAGTATTCTCTGAGGCTTTTGAAAAATTCTTACTGGAAAATCCCAATGTTGCACGTAAGGTTGTAGATAAAGGGACGATGGCAGCACGTGCGCGTGTAGCAGCTAAAAAGGCTCGTGAGCTAACTCGCCGAAAGAGTGCTTTAGAAGTTTCAAGTTTACCAGGGAAATTGGCAGATTGTTCTTCTAAAGATCCAGCAATTAGTGAAATTTATATCGTAGAGGGTGACTCTGCGGGTGGATCTGCAAAACAAGGACGCGATCGTCATTTTCAAGCAATTTTACCGCTGAAGGGTAAAATTATTAATGTTGAAAAGGCACGCTTAGATAAGATTTTATCAAATGATGAAGTTCGTACAATTATTACGGCGATTGGTACAAATATTGGTGGGGACTTCGATATCGAAAAAGCACGCTATCATAAAGTTATTATTATGACCGATGCTGATGTTGATGGTGCGCATATTCGTACCCTATTATTAACGTTCTTCTATCGTTATATGCGTCAAATAATTGAGTGTGGATATATATATATCGCACAGCCACCTTTGTTTAAAGTGCAACAAGGTAAAAAAATTCAATATGCTTATAATGATAAAGAACTTGAAAAAATATTAGCTGAGTTACCAGCCCAGCCGAAACCAGGAATTCAACGTTATAAAGGTCTTGGAGAGATGAATCCAACTCAGTTATGGGAGACGACAATGGATCCAGAAGTACGTTCGTTACTTCAAGTTTCCCTTCAAGATGCAATAGAAGCAGATGAAACATTTGAAATTTTAATGGGTGATAAAGTGGAACCGCGTCGTAACTTTATCCAAGAGAATGCAAAATACGTGAAAAACCTTGATATTTAAATGAGTAATGACAGGAATCTAAGTATTCCTGTCTTCTACATATAAATCAATGTATGTGTAACGGAAATGTAAGAGGAGGTGCTCGTTGATGTCAGACAATCAACAACAAGCACGAATTCGAGAAATTAATATTAGTCATGAAATGCGTACCTCATTTTTAGATTACGCAATGAGTGTTATCGTATCTCGTGCATTACCAGATGTTCGTGATGGATTAAAACCTGTGCATCGTAGGGTTTTATATGCGATGAATGATTTAGGAATTACAGCTGATAAAGCGTATAAGAAATCAGCACGTATTGTCGGTGAAGTAATCGGTAAGTATCACCCTCATGGAGATTCAGCCGTTTATGAAACAATGGTACGTATGGCGCAAGATTTCAGTCAACGTTATATGCTTGTAGATGGGCATGGTAACTTCGGTTCTGTAGATGGAGATTCAGCAGCGGCAATGCGTTATACAGAGGCAAGAATGTCTAAGATTTCTATGGAATTAATACGTGATATTTCAAAAAATACAATTGATTACCAAGATAACTACGATGGTTCGGAAAGAGAGCCGATTGTATTACCAGCGCGTTTCCCTAATTTATTAGTAAACGGTACGACAGGTATTGCAGTTGGTATGGCAACAAATATTCCGCCGCATCAACTTGGCGAAGTAATTGATGGTGTTTTGGCATTAAGCCATAATCCAGATATCACTATCGCGGAATTAATGGAATATATTCCTGGTCCAGACTTCCCGACATCAGGTTTAATCTTAGGGCGAAGTGGCATCCGTAGAGCTTATGAAACAGGACGAGGTTCTATTATGCTTCGTGCCAAAGTTGAAATTGAAGAGAAATCAAATGGTAAACAATCTATTATCGTAACGGAACTACCTTATCAAGTTAATAAGGCACGATTAATTGAAAAAATCGCAGAATTAGTTCGCGATAAGAAAATTGAAGGTATTACAGATTTACGTGATGAATCAGACCGAAATGGTATGCGTATTGTCATGGAAGTACGTCGTGACGCTAATGCAAACGTACTATTAAACAATCTATATAAACATACAGCACTTCAAACAAGTTTCGGTATTAATATGTTGTCTCTTGTAAATGGAGAGCCTCAAGTACTAAACTTAAAACAAAACTTATATCATTATTTGGAGCACCAGAAGGTAGTAATCCGTAGACGTACTGCTTATGAATTAGAAAAAGCAGAGGCACGTGCCCATATTTTAGAAGGATTACGAATTGCTTTAGATCATCTTGATGAAGTTATTACGTTAATTCGTAGTTCAAAAACGGCTGATATTGCAAAGCAAGGCTTAATGGAACGTTTCGGTTTAAGTGAGAAACAAGCGCAAGCGATTTTAGATATGCGTCTGCAACGCTTAACTGGATTAGAACGTGAAAAAATCGAGCAAGAATATCAAGACTTAATGAAATTAATTGCTGAATTAAAAGCGATTTTAGCAGATGAAGAGAAAGTTCTTGAGATTATTCGTGAAGAATTAACAGAAGTAAAAGAGCGTTTCAATGATAAGAGACGAACAGAAATTACAATTGGCGGTATGGAATTTATTGAAGATGAAGATTTAATTCCTGAGCAAAACATTGCGATTACGTTAACTCATAACGGTTATATTAAGAGGTTACCAGCTTCTACGTACAAAACACAGAACCGTGGGGGACGTGGTGTACAAGGAATGGGTACGAATGATGATGACTTTGTTGAACACTTATTAACAACGTCTACTCATGATCATATTTTATTCTTTACAAACAAGGGTAAAGTATACCGTACGAAAGGATATGAAATCCCAGAGTATAGTCGTACTGCAAAAGGGCTACCAATTATTAACCTATTAGGGGTAGATAAGGGTGAGTGGATCAATGCCATTATTCCAATTCGTGAATTTGGTGACGACCAGTTCTTATTCTTTACAACGAAACAAGGTATTTCTAAGAGAACGCCACTTTCATCATTTGCAAATATACGTACAAACGGTTTAATTGCAATTTCGCTTCGTGAAGAAGATGAAGTGATTTCTGTACGTTTAACATCTGGCGATAAAGATATTATCGTAGGGACAAGCAACGGTATGTTAATTCGCTTCAATGAACAAGATGTACGTTCTATGGGCCGTAATGCAGCTGGTGTAAAAGCTATTACATTAGGCGAAGAGGACCAAGTAGTAGGTATGGAAATTGTTGAAGAAGATACGAATGTTTTAATTGTAACGAAAAACGGGTATGGTAAGCGTACTCCAGTTGAAGAGTATCGACTACAAAGTCGTGGTGGTAAAGGTCTTAAGACTTGTAACATTACAGATAAAAACGGTAAGTTAGTAGCGGTTAAGTCTGTAACAGGTGAAGAAGACATCATGCTAATTACAGCCGCAGGCGTTATTATTCGTATGCCAGTTGATCAAATCTCTCAAATGGGACGTAATACACAAGGTGTTCGTCTAATTCGTTTAGAGGATGAGCAAGAGGTAGCGACAGTAGCAAAAGCACAGAAAGATGAAGAAGAAGAATCTAATGAAGAGGTTTCTTCTGAAGAATAAGAGGGGGGATTTTCCCCCTCTTATTTTTTTATAATAATACTTGCATAGTAATAGAAAAGTCTATATAATAGGCAAAGTCAGCAAATGAGAGATACAAATTATCTTGAAAAACTTGTTGACGAAAATAATATACTATGATATATTATAAAAGTCGCTGAAACGCGATATTGAACTTTGAAAACTAAACAAAACAAACAACGTGAAACGTCAATTTTTATTTTTAGATGCTAGACAAACTAACTT
>NZ_PCOB01000033.1:0-30008 GCF_002975115.1 Bacillus sp. MYb78 | reverse complement strand
ACCTTTGACAACTTTAAACTTTGTTATTTCTCAGTTGACATACTACCGCAGGTCTTCAATAAAATGTAATTACATTTATAATTACAATAACAATATAATAATCTGGATTGATTTTATTTTCAATTATTGAGAAGAATTTATAGGAATCGTTGTCATGTATCCTTTAGTATTAAAGTGAATTTTTATATTGCAATATACGTTTTTTTGATTACCCCCAACAAAATACTCTTACTATAAAGACTCTGTTGCATAGATTTCTAAAAAGGACATTCCGGAGAAAATAAGGAAACTCTTGTAACGTAATATACAAATGAAAAAGCCGATTTCTTTATAAAATAAGAAATCGACTTTTGGCTTAGTTATGGATTTAGTAATGGAAAACACCTTTTTAAAATAATTATGTTTATACTATAGACGTTGATCTTTCTGGAAGTTTAGTTGAAAATGATCCGCTTCATTGTATACCCCGAATTCATATCCTTTTTCCTTATAAAATTTAATAATTTCCGGAAGCGCTTGTAATGTCTGTAGTTTTTCATGCATTAGAACTACTTCCACATCTTCTGTTGTTGTACGCTTTACATTTTCTATAATTTGCTGTGGGTTACCTTTTAATTTCCAATCATTTGAATCTATCGTCCAATCCCAAACTTTTATTCCTGCTTCTACAATTTTGTTACGAATGTCCTGCCCCTTTAATCCTGGTGCAGATCCATATGGCGGACGGACTAGTTTAGGAGTTGTACCTGTAATATTATGAATAAGAGCTAACGTTTCTTTCATCTCCGTTACAAATTGTCCTTTTTTGTATAGCTTATCACTATTATGTGTCATACTATGTGCACCAATATAATGTCCTTCTTTTACTGCTCGTTTTACATTTTCCTGAAAACCGGTATTCTGTAAATTGCTACCTTGCATAAAAAATGTCGAAGCAACATGTTGCTCTTTTAGTACATCTAAAAATTTCCCAGTTAATTCGCTAGGACCGTCATCAAATGTTAAATAAACAACCTGTCCTACTGGTTTTCCATCAGGTCTTTTCTGTTTTGCCAGTGATGTGTCCTCTTTCTTTTTTTGTTGTTGCGTATTAGCTAGCCTAATATTTTCATTAGCTACCCCTTTCGCTGGGATAGAGTTCCATTTCCCTATTAAAAAGAACGTGAAAAAGGTCGTTGCTAAAACAACTCCTAGAGATAGTATTGCCTTAGTTACTACACTTGTTTTTTTCTTATTTTGTGATTCTTTCATTATGTTTCGATCCTTTCCCTACTCATTTTCATATTCATTATTTATGCAGCTAAACATTAACTTCAGCTGATATTTACAATAAATAGATTAATAGAGGAAGGTGAAGATAAAATGCAGATAATGTCGAAATTAGTTAAAGAATAGCCTATTACATCCACTCTTTAAAAAAATATTTGTTTCTCTACTACAGTTAAATTTGAAAACTGGATATACATCCAAAATAAAAAATACTACTCTTTCTAAATAACATTTTTACATCAAGATAATAGCATACCGGTATAAAGATAAAATACAGAGATGGCCGTACTATTGAAATTCTATTATAATTTTGTAATTGGCATTCATTTGAACCAAATGAAGAACTAGAAGAAATATTATTATGTGGAGGTACTCCGATGAACCTTGTAATTAGAGAGTTAGAAACAAATGATTTAGATAATCTCCCGGAGATTGATGACAGTTTTATAGTGAATGCTCGGTTAATTCTTTCTCTTTCCAAAGGAAATAGACGCATAGAATATACAGTAGAAGACGTTCCAAGTTATGAAAAAAGTTATTTACAAAATCAAGATGATAATGAAGAACTGGCTTACAATGAATATATAAATAAACCTAATCAAGTCATTTACATAGCTCTGTTACATAACCAAATCATTGGATTAATGGTATTGAAAAAGAATTGGAACCACTATGCTTACATAGAAGATATAACGGTAGATAAAAAATATCGTACAATCGGAGTTGGCAAAAAATTAGTTGATCAAGCAAAGCAGTGGGCAAAAAAAGGAAATATGCCAGGTATCATGCTTGAAACGCAAAATAATAATGTCGCAGCATGTAAATTTTATGAAAAATGTGGATTTGTAATTGGTGGGTTTGATTTTCTTGTTTATAAAGGTTTGGATAAGACAAGTGATGAAGTTGCAATTTATTGGTATATACATTTCAAATGATAATAGTTTATAACGTAAAAAAACTCAAAATAAAACCCCAATTTCTCTATATTAAAATCGAGAAATTGGGGTTAAGTTATTTAAAACAAATAACTAATTAATAATCCTGCTGATAATAAGAAGCCGAAAATCGTATTTGTCATCGCTGTTGATTTCATTGCGATGCGCATATATCCAGGATCCTTTGCCCCTTTTTGGAAACTTTGAATCGCAGAAATTGGCTTTCTCAAACCTAAGAACATAACTAATGCCCAAGGGCTTATATAACCCATTAATACAATTACGGCAATCCATAAATACGCAATGAAAAAGGCTACCGCTAGTGTTACCACAGCTTTTTCTCTCCCAAGGAGGATTACTAATGTCTTTCTTCCACCTTTAATATCTTCTTCGATATCTCGGATGTTATTTGACATATTGATTGCACCTACTAAAATTCCAATTGGAATGGAAATCAATACACTTTCAATCGTTACAGTATTCGTTTGAATAAAGAAAGCAATGAGTACAAAACATGTCCCCATTAACAACCCAGAAACTAATTCTCCAAACGGGGTGTACGCAATTGGTAATGGACCGCCTGTATATAAATAGCCAACTGCCATCCCAATTAAACCAATAACCACTAACCACCAACTACTATTCATACAAATATAAATGCCAATAAAAGCTGCTACGACATATAATAAAAGCGCAACTGTTAACACATTTTTTGGCTTCAATCCATGACGGACAATTCCGCCACCGATGCCAACGGATTCAGCGGTATCTAATCCACGTTTGAAATCATAGTACTCATTAAATAAGTTCGTTGCTATTTGCAGCGCTAAACATGCAAGCATCATCGCAATAAATAAAAGCCAATCAATTTTGGCAACATAAAGTGATGCCACTGTCCCTAAAATTACAGGAGAAAACGTCGCCGTTAATGTATGCGGGCGCGTCATCTTCCATATTAATTTAGCGGAACTAATTTCCTTTTCATTCCCCATAACTCTGTTCAATCTCCCTACATTTGAAGTATAAATTACTAGCAGTATCTTTCTATCTATTTCCTGCCACGCATCCATTCATTATAGCAATAAATGATTATCCTTTCTAACAAATCAACTTTTAATAAAGTAAAATTTATAAAATGAAACTTTACCATCTTCACATAATATTCTGTATTACTCCTAAGAGTGGTTTTAAAGCGATGCGATAAGTAAATGAAATACATAATAAAAAAGAGCCAATCTCCAACACAATAGAAGATTGGCTCTTGCCTTTATTTATTCCCCAATTTCAGAAAATCGCTTTATACGTTCACCAATTTCATCGCGAACACGTTGAAATTCAGACCACTCTTTTCCTGCTGGATCATCAAATCCCCAGTGAACACGATTCACATGCGGCGGAGTAGATGGACAAACAGAATCCGCATGACTACAAAGTGTAACGACTAAGTCAGCACTATTTAAAATGTTTGCATCAATTATATCTGATGTTTGATTTGTTATATCGATATTCACTTCATTCATTGCTTTAATCGCATTTGGATTCACTCCATGTGCTTCAATACCTGCAGAATACACATTCCACTTATCCCCTAAATATTGTTTTCCCCATGCTTCTGCCATTTGGCTTCGGCATGAATTTCCTGTGCATAAAAAGTAAATTGTCTTTTTGTTTGCCATGTTGTTTTCCACCTTTGTTTTTAAGTTGATTGATCATTAAAATATTTACGTTTAAACCAAAAAGCGACATTTACAAGTGCAATCATGACAGGTACTTCGACTAACGGTCCAATGACAGCTGCGAATGCTGCGCCCGAATGAATACCAAACACACCAACCGCTACAGCAATCGCTAACTCAAAGTTATTACTACCTGCTGTAAATGCTAACGTTGTTGTTACCGGATAGTTTGCACCAATTTTTCTTCCCATAAAGAAAGAAACAAAAAACATTACAATAAAATAGATTAATAACGGAATCGCTATTCTTACCACATCTAGTGGCACGCTAACAATCATCTCTCCTTTTAAAGAGAACATAACGATGATCGTAAATAGCAATGCAAGTAATGTAAGTGGACTAATTTTAGGTATAAACACCTTTTCATACCACTGTCTTCCTTTTAACTTAACTAGTACAAAGCGTGTCAACATACCTGCTATAAAAGGAATTCCCAAATAGATAAATACTGATTTTGCTACTTCTATCATTGTAATATCGACAATAGCACCTTCAATCCCTAACCATTCTGGAATTACAGTTACAAATACGTATGCATAAACTGAGAAAAAGAGCATTTGAAATACCGAATTAAAAGCAACTAAACCTGCCGCATACTCTTTATCCCCATCAGCAAGATCGTTCCAAACAATTACCATTGCAATACAACGTGCTAACCCAATCATAATGAGACCAACCATGTATTCTGGTTTATCAGGAAGAAAAATAATTGCTAACACAAACATAAGTACCGGACCAATAATCCAATTTTGTACTAAAGATAGCACTAACACTTTTACATCTTTAAATACTCGGCCCATTTCCTCATAGCGAACTTTCGCTAACGGTGGATACATCATTATAATTAATCCAACAGCAAGCGGAATAGACGTCGTTCCAACCTGTAATGTATTCAGTCCGTCTACTACACTAGGGAACACAAACCCTAAACCAATCCCAACAGCCATCGCTAGAAAGATCCATAGTGTTAAATATCGGTCTAGAAAAGATAAACGTTTCATTTTATTTTCCATCTCCTATTAACAGCAAGAATTTTTAACTATCTCATTTGAAGTCGTGCAACAAGATGGATCTTCTATTTTATGAACATCACTATCTGCTTTTGTATAAAAGAACTCCCACTCATTACCATCGGGATCCGTTACCCAAAACTTATCTTGTACTGCATAGCAACAAGTCGTATCCATCTCATCACGCGCGAAGAAACCTTCTTTTTCTAATCGTTCTTTATGTAATGTAATTTCTTCAGCTGTATCCACTTGGAAACCAAAATGATTTACTTGATTTCCCTTCACTTCATCTCGCACGTTCAGCGTGAAATTAAGTCCTGGCGTCTCTAATAAAAATTTTGCATAATCTGTTTTCACTTTAACTGGTAATACACCAAATACTTTTTCATAAAATTCAATAGACTTCTCTAAATTCGTAACGTTTATACCGACGTGAACATATCTCATACCTTATTCCTCCTCTTTATATATCGTTATTCAATTTTTTTTGATTAATAGCGCAAAATTTTAACAACAGCTACCTTTTCCTGTTTTTCTAAAGATACAGCACAATTCTTCTGATAATAAATTATTCACTTCCGCATCATTTAAATCATAATAACTCCACGTACCTTTTGTTTCTTTTACAATTAAACCTGCATCTAATAAAATCTTTAAATGATATGACAACTTAGATTGCGTCATTTCAAAAACTTCAGTTAAATCACATACACACGTCTGTCCTCGCTGGCAAAGTTCATACATGATTTCTAAGCGTTTCTGATCCGCCAACGCTTTAAATTTTTTCTCATAGAGCTGAAAATTTTGTGCCACTGTAGTTCACTTCCCTTCATCAACTTTTTTTGATGTTTATAGTATATACGTTGGTGAGTTCTTTATGCAACTGGTTAATCAAGTTTTTTTGATTTATCTAAAAAACTTCCTCGCATCATATCTTTGTTACAATTAAAAAAGACCATAACCTTTTCAAAAATGAAAAACTATGGTTCTTTTTACAACTTAATAGTTACAATATTTCCGAGAAATGGAGTCTCTATAACTATTTTAAATTTTAATTTGATCATTATAGAGTAGTGCCCCATCACCCTCAATCTAAGAAAAACAAATACCCCAAAATGAGAAAAATCGATATGCTCTTGTTTTTGGTGCATATTCATAAAAAGCACGTTACTATTCTCATTAACATAAGAGAATAGTAACGTGCTTTTAATTTCAAAAATTGTCTAAGATGGTTGTGGGGCGGGCCCCCCATAAGAACGGTATCTAAAAGATTGTATGATAGGTGTTAGTTCCATTCCAATGGCCTCAGCCGGCGATTAACTCAAATACCGATTTCGGATGACCGCCATGTGATGAAGTTCGTGTCCTGCGACGCCGTACGCGAGGGCGCGCGCCGTAATGCTTAGGTTGTTGGCTGTGCCCTTGCGGGTCCACGCCTCAGCCGGTAGCCCGCGCAGCAATGTAATCGTTGATTGCCGTACGGCCCGGTAGTCTTCGGCCAATTGCGCGGTTGTCCAGCTTCCGAAAGGAGGTATGAATAATTCCTGATCGAAACCAGTCAGAGGCGTCTGGTCCCCTCTTGCGAACCGGAGCAGGCGGTAGGTCATGACGCGTTCCGCGTCTGTAATGTGGCCCACAACTTCTTTCAGTGTCCATTTTCCTTCCGCATACCGATATGCGGCCTGGCTTTCGGTCAACGATGCCAGGAGCTCGGTCATTTGCTTTTCCTGGGCGAGCAAAATGTCGATGATGTTACCGTCCGGCACCAAACGGATATATTCGCCGGAGCTCCCGGCATATTCTACTTCTGACGGTCTTTGATTCATGCGTAGTCACCTCTTTATGTAGATATAGAAAATTATAGCACTCGTCTATGTCTAATTAATTCGCGAAATGATAGAACTTCCCTTCTAAATAAATGAGGATAAGCAACTATTTAGTCGGTCGCCACACTATCCTGATTCATTAGCACAATAAGCAATGCTAATCAATGATGCATAAAAATTAGAAGTTATACAATATTTCAAAGTTATTAATATATATTGAGTTATTCCGAAACATATATTAATACATTTTGTCGAAACTATTAAAAAGGGAGAATTTCTCTAGCTGGAGAATTAATAATTGTGTTACCAATATGTAAAAATCTCAATTTAAAATTAAAGGAGAATAAAATGGGACAAATAATTGTATCGATGTACCTCTCACTAGATGGTGTCATGGAGGAACCAGCTTGGACTGCTCCATACTTCAATGAAGAAGTAGCAAAGTTTCAATCCGATTTACTGTTTGAAAGTGAAGCGCTTCTACTAGGGCGAGTAACCTATCAAGGTTTTGCAGCTGCCTGGCCTTCTATGACTGATGAAGAGGGTTTTGCTGATAAAATGAACAGCATACCTAAATTTGTTGCTTCAACAACTTTGGAAAAAACCGAATGGAATGCAAATCTTATCAAGGGTAATATTGTAGAAGAAATATCGAAACTGAAGGAACAGCCCGGTCAGAACCTTTTAATTTATGGTAGTGGTGAGCTTATACAGACATTGATGCAACATGACCTCATTGATGAATATCACTTTATAATCAATCCCGTTATCGTAGGGAGCGGAAAGCGTCTCTTTAAAGACCAGAGTAATACAAAAGCATTAAAACTTATAGAAACAAGAACGACCAATTCAGGTGTCGTTATTCTTTCCTATCAGCCGGAGAAAAAAGAATAATTATTGATAAATTATATAAAAAAAGATTGACTCTTTCAGATCAGGAAAAGTTAAAAATAACTTCCAATAACGAGAATAATGTAAATAAGCTGTCCATGTGGACAGCTTATTGTTTTTTTGCTTAGCGTGCAAAATTCGCGTCTTGTTCGCGGGACTCCAAACAGTACGATTTTATTTCAAAGACACAACGATCTTACTACACACTTTTTATTTATCCCACACTCTCATCTGCTACTATTACTATTTTTTATTACTAATGTTGCCGTTTCACTCGGATGGCTAAGAGGAAAATGATGGCCATATGGAACAAAATCAACCTTACCAAGATGCGATGGAGCAGAATAGCCTCTGTCATAATCCCCCCAAATAATGTGAAGGTTATACTTTGTTACTTCATTGAAATCACCTTGATCATTTTTTAGTAGTAAACTGTTAAGCTGGACCGTAGTATTTAAAATTCTGGGAGAAGTAAAACTGTTTCTTATTTTTTCAATATAATGTTCAGGAATGCTCTCCATACTTTCAAACAAACCATTACTTAATAAATAACGCTCTATCAAATTAGTAGTTGCCAATTTTAATGTCCATTTGTTCATAAATTGAGGAACATTTAGCGATTTAGCATTTTTTTAGCAACAGGTGGCTGAAGTAAAGTGATTGAATACTTCTTATCTATGTACTCTTGTACCAACGCTTCCAGAAGAATAAACGCACCGAATGAATGGCCAATTAGATGTGCACCATTCGTAGCTTTCTCCAATAACTTTTTCACTACATTCAAATAGATATCTAGAAGATTTTTCTCTCGTTTAAAAGGAGAACGTCCCAAACCTGGAAGATCCAAAATCCATACAGGTTGACCAGTTTTTTCATGAAGCTCTTGTGCTAAAGGAAATAAATCCTCTCCATCACTCAATAAACCATGTAATAATATAAACGGTTTACCCTTTCCTTGTAATTGGTAAAGGGTAGTGTTATCGCATAATGTTCGTTTAAATAATTGATTATGTTGGCCATTTTGATACATCATTCGATAATCCAGATCAGCTACTACGGCAGGGAAAAATTTCATTACATTCGTCTCCTTAAACCAATCTCCTCCCATAATTTTTTTCGCTGAAACATTTAAAAATTTTTGTTTTGTAATAAAATTCAGTCCATCAGAAGGAATTTTTGTTATTTTACTTCCTCCACTATTCATAATTGCTTTCATAAATGGCATTGGAACAGAGATTTTTGGTGCCCTCATATTCATACTTTCCGACATGATACTTAATAATTCATCAATGTTTTGATCGTGCTGTTTGTCTTCAACAAGTGTATATGTTTGAATAGTCGGTTGCTCCAATCTGAAAACCTGCACAATAAACTTCGCAAGCTCATCGTTTGAAATAAGTGGTAACCTATATCCCTTACCTCCAGGAATCACTGGCATGAGCCCTCTTCGCATACTCATCACAAGCAAACCTAATCCTGCTATCTGCTCTGTACTCCCTGTTTTACTACTACCGACTACAGTTGGCGGATTAATTACAGAAAGCGGATAACCTACTGCTGATGCCTGCTGACGGATATAAAGATCTGCTAAAAATTTTGTTCTCTCATATGGATTTTTTATTTTCAAATAATTGTTTCCTTCTTTAAACACATCAATTGCAATCTTGCTATTTTTATCATCAAAAGGACTCATATAACCTACAACATGAATAAATTGTTGCAAACCCTTCAATTGATGAATACTTTTAGCTAATTCACTAATATGTTTGGCGCCATTTAAAAATACGGAAGCTGCCTCTTTACTTGTCGCTTGAATATCCATGGGGCCTCCTGCGTGAATAATCACATCCGTTTTCAATACCCTCTCCTTATCTTCAGCACTTAGACCTAAATCTATTTTCGTCAAATCACCTTCAATAAAGTGCATAACTTCCTTTTTTAAGATGCCTCTTTCTTGAAAAAGGCGTGTTGCTTTATTTTTCGACCTCACTAAAAAAAGAATTTTAACATCCTCTTTGGCTAATTCTTTTACTAATTGCTTTCCAATAAAGCCTGTTCCACCAGTTAAAAATACTGTTCTCATATAAAATCCCCCTTTTAGTACTATTTAGTACTAATTTGATGTAAAAAAAATGCTTCTTTTATCGAAGCAATTTTAAAAAATGATCTGCTGTTTTCGTGATTACAGTTGCATCCTTCAATGTTTCTGAAATAAATAACGCTCCTTCAAGATTTGTAATAAAAAGTGATGCAACCTCATCAATATTAATCGTATTTCTAAATTCTCCATTCTCTACCCCTTGTTTAAGTAATAGAGAAACTTTCTTTTGTAATCCTGTAAAAAAAAGACCTATTTTTTCTTTTATTTGCGTGGCCTGTGTAGGACTTTGAATATAAAGAGTAATAAATGGACAGCTCCCCTTATACTCTCTCGACTGAACTCCTTGTGATAATTGCTTTAAAAACAGTTGGATACGATCTTCAACTAAAAATTGGTTCTGAGAAAGTACGTCATCAATTGCAGATTGATACATTTCAATCCAATAATCAACGACCCCTTCTAATAATACTTCCTTATTAGAAAAGTGATAATACACATTAGACTTTGAAACTTTGCTTACACGTACTAATTCATCCATACTTGTATAAGCAAACCCTTTTTCTAAAAATAATGTTGCAGCTACTTCAATCACACGTTTTTGATTCATTAATTTTATCTTTGTCATAACTAGAACTATATAGTACTAATTTGAATATTGCAAGTATTTATGTTAATTTTTAAAAAAGTTTGATTAAAAAAGTTCCACTAACATTGATTTTACTGCAAAAAAAATCTTATTTTGAATAAAGTTGAACTGAACCCCGAAATTGTTAATTCACTATCGACTAATAGAGGTCACCATACATGTCCATTAACTTAAGAAAAAGAAATGCCCCCAAAACGAAAAAATGAGCTATTTTGCTACAAGTTAGCACAAAATCTCGTTCTGGGGGCATTTACCTTTCTTAGCTTGATAGCGATGGGTGATACCCCTATTTATATAGAATTGAATTTTAACTTCACACTTAATTAGTATTTGCTATTTTTACAAAGCACATTTAAAACAATTACATTTATATATTAAATTAATATAAAATATATGCAAGAAATGGAATTTGGGTTACATGCACATAATGTAAATCAATCTACAATATATTCAACTGTGGGTACAGAAAAAAATACTCAAGGCTTCCCTTCTACTCAGGGAAAAGAAGCTACTAATGATTTAGCTATCAAATTTGATATTCGGTCATCAGAAAAAGAAGAAAAACAATCTAGTGTCAAATTTACTGAAATGGATTTATGGAAAATATTAAGAGATAAAGGTGTCCCCTTATGGATTATTATGGAGATGCTAAACAAGTTCCGTGCTGATAAGGAGAAGGAATCAAACTAAACTAAAAATAACTCTCCAACTGATGTTACTAATACTATTGAATTAACTAATGAAACAAGATTCGATATGGTACTGTAGGTTTTTAGTACTGATAGCTCATACTTTTAAAGAAAAAACCTTACAGAAAGATTCTGCAAGTTTTTTTCTCTTATTTGGAGCCGGCAAACCAAATAAATTTTAGTGAACATTATTACATCAAAAAGGTTCTTTATCAAAACATGTAGAATTAGCACGGATGCAGGTTTATATAAATGAAGAGGTGATTGTGTTGAATTATTTAACAAAATCAAAAAATTCATCAACAGGTTTGAGAAGGTATTTGGAATTCTATCCGTTAACTTCATTTTTTTTTATGGCATATGTTTTCTCGTGGGTTGTATTAATTCCATTTATCTTGTCACAATGGGGTATTTTCCCGAAAACAAAAATGTTTAATCTTTTCTTTTATGCCAATGCATTTGTAGGTCCTATGCTAGCAGCATGTATCATGATCCGAATTCTTGAAGGCAAAGAGTCATGGAAAAAAATTAGAAACAGCATTCTAACTACTAAGGTCGGTTTGAAGTGGTACTTTTTTACCCTCATCGTTATCCCCGCTGCAATGTTTCTGGGTATGGTAATAGTAAATGGAGAGATACCTACTTTCCGTGACCTTAATTTTGAATTTTTTATAACCTATCTCTTCTCTTTTATAGCAATTTTCTTTCTCGGTGGGCCTTTACCCGAGGAAATCGGATGGCGTGGTTTCGCTCTGCCTCGATTACAATCGAAATTTGGACCGTTAAAAGCTACTTTACTACTTAGTGTTTTGTGGACTTTCTGGCATCTTCCACATTTCTTAACGGCTGCACAAAAGGGTGGCCCGGGTTCTGACCTTTCTCTCCTATATATCCATTTGCCAATTTTTATTTTACTATGTTTGCCGATCTCAATCATTCTTACTTGGAGCTATAACTGCAATCACGGTAATTTATTTATTGTCATACTAATTCATGCGAGTATAAATACGTTTAGTTTAGCACAAACTCATTCCACCAACCCTGTTATAAAGAATACGGATATATTTGTAGTGATAGGATTGGGATTTGTCGCTTTACTTATTCTTATTTTCACACGAGGTAATCTGGGGTATAAACAAACTTTTAATGAAGTAGAGTTCAGTAACAATGAAAATATAAGTAAATAGAAACAAAAATCATAGAATAATAGGTTGATGACAATAGTGTACCGCCACACTGCTATCAAGTTAACAATCATATTCTTCTCCAAAACAAAAAACATTATTCTTTATTCAAAGTGAAATATAATTGTTTGCAAAGAGATTCTCCCGATACTTGGTATCATATACCTTGGATAAATTAGACAGAAAAATAGAATCTTTTCAACAGGAAAATAATTTATAGTGGATAAAATATATTTATATTGATATTGATTATAATAATGTTTTTTGAATTGTAACTTTAAGGAGGCGTTGTCGATGAGAAAATATTTCTATTTGATTGGGCAAAAAAACAAGAGGATAACGTATCACTAGCCCATAAACTATGTGCTTCCTCTTCAATATTGGAAGGAGAGTTTCAGATTGAATAAGATTTATTTAAAGGCTATTGACAAAAGTAATTTGGAAGAAGCAATTACACTTTCTGTTACAGAAGAACAACAAACATTTATTGCATCCAACCTTTATTCTATCGCAGAAGTTCAATTTCTAGATAATTTCTATGCAAACGGTATTTATCTTGATGAAAAAATGATAGGATTTACTATGTTTGGGATAGATCCTGATGATAATAATTATTGGATTTATAGACTTATGATTGATAAAAAATTTCAAGGGCAAGGTATAGGTAAACAAGCTATACCTCTGGTAATTGATAAGATAAGAAGCAATAATAACCCAAACATTTCTAAAATAATGATTGGATATGCTCCTGAAAACCTTACAGCTAAATTTGTATATAAAAAAGCAGGATTTATTGAAACTGAATTATCATCTTGGGGTGAACAGTTAGCTAAGTATTCCTTATAAGCACTTGAATTTTGTACATTAACTTTTAGACTTATTAAAGAAAAGAGTCTGATATTATAGTAATGCAGATAGGAAATAATTAAACTTTTTTCAAACACGATTTTTTTCTATTCTTAATGGTTCTAATATGTAAATAAAAAGTAGGAGGAGCCTATCCTAACAGACTCCTCCTTAAAACAATCATTCTATACATGTTAGAAATAAATTCATTTTACTAATAATGAATATTCACCGTTTTTATCATCGAATTTATATACATTTAAATAATATTTACCTGGTTTCGCTGTAAATTTCCCCTTTATAACATTTCCTTCATTTTCACCACAAGCTACATAATTTTGCATGTCTGATTCATGATAAAGTACCCATGTCATCCCAATATTTTGTTCATTTACCACAGAAATATCTACTTCTTTTGGATCTGTAACATTAAACGTATAAACATCTGTTTGATCAGGAGTAATCAGATTTCCTTTTACAAGCGTATTAAACGGGAGTACCTTCTCCTCTTCATGGGATTCACCTGTTTGCGGATCTTGTTTTACAGTAACTTTGTTTGTTCTTTGCTTTCTTTTCCCCTACTATCTTTTACTGTTAATTCCACAGTGTATGTTCCTTTTTCTCCATATACATGGGTAGGATTTGCTCCTGTACTTGTTGTATCATCTCCAAAGTTCCATAGATAAGAAATAACTTTTTCATTTTCACTTTTTGTACCATCACTATGAAATTGAATCTCTTCATTTACTATCCCGCTGTATGGTCCATTCATATTTACTATAGTATTTGTTTTCAAATTTAGTTTTCGCAATTTTAGTGTATTTGTTAACAAACTCTGTTTTTGCTTCAGTATCTTTCCTTAACAACAAATAAGACGCTATCTAGATTATGTCAGCACCTACAGTAATTTCCATACACTTAATCAAAATCATTTATCCTCACTTTATTTATTCCTTTGTTTCCATACCCCATTCTCTTTACGATAAGTATTCTTGCCATCCATGAAGTCAACTGTATTACCCGGAATGCTATATTTCTTATTCTTTTTCTTAGCCTTCTTCTTCAGTCTCTTCTCTTCTTGAATAGCTTGCAAATCCGCCTTCCATTGTTTCAACAAATCCTTTTCACGTCGCATCAAATTTGTACCCCTTGGATTAAAATGTGAACTAAATAATTAGATTCTACCTATTTTATTAAGATAAATTACTTTTGAAAATAGAATAAACGTTAACATATTGTCAAGGTCAAATCATTATTGTTGTTATTTTTTAATAACCGAATATCAAATTTGCGTCGCATAATCCTCCACTGGACAATCACATTCGGGACCCTTTAAATAGACTTCATATAGTGGAGCAACTATCAGAATATCTATTATTCTTGATCCATTCTTCTAGTGCCATATAATCGTAACCTATATCGTCATAACTCCCATGATGTAAGGTAGTAACAATTTGATGCTGATCTAGCTTTTTATCTCCCAATCCCGCGATACATTTCCAGTGTTATCATATATAATTGGAATTCTTAATTCAATATCATTGTGGTTCGGAATATACTCTTCATCATAGAAAATGGCAGATGGAGAACCTACTATTTGAAAATCACTCATTTGTACTCTTTTATATAAGAATTAAAATGTTCATCCATATCATTAATATCGATTTGTAATCTTTGCGTTATGACACTTATTTCACTCCTCTTTCCAATTAATATATCGTAGTGTCTACGTTGGAGTGAAATGAGATCTATGTTCCTATTTATCATTTCACTCATTTCAGAAATAATCTGTAAATGTTGTCTCACTTCATGAGATAACTCCATAATTTGCAATTTCATATATTTGATGAGTGAACTTTGGCCTGATGAATGAAGAATTATTTTCATCAAAACACTTTAGAGAAAAATGATAAATACCAAAATTAAATTTATAAAAATACATAACATATTGAAGAAGTATGAAAAACGAAACTGTCGATTTACCTTCACTTTCTAATTATATGCAAACAGTACTGAGAGGAATTTTTGATGAAAATAACTAATTTAGATGGAGAAGCTACATCATTTCCAGCACTACTTAAAATCGTTCAAAATAAGAAATCTTATTATGACTTTAAATGGGGAGAAGTTAAAGATCCAGCAAAAGAAAATACTTGGAATTGGATAGCCTTCTTCTTCACGTTATTTTGGATAGCATATCGAAAAATGTATAAACTTTTCTTTCTCTTAGGACTACTACAAATTCCATGGTTTATTATTTTCCATCTAATAGATATCCCATTGTGGGTAGACATAGTCTTATATTTAGAATTTTGTTTTGTTGTAGGGTGGGACGGTAATCGTTGGTATTTTAAGCACGCTATACAAATTCTAGGAAAAGTGAAGAGTTTACCTCAAACTCAACAAGACCTGTATTTACGAGCAAAAGGTGGCACTCACATTGAAATTATGCTATGCCTCAATCTATTTTTATTATCATTTCTTTACATTATGGACATAAAATTAGCATATTTACCAACCCAAACAAATGTGAAAAATGTTGTACGTTGGAGTGAAGAAGGAGAGACATTAGAATCCTTTACCACTAACTCGAAATGGAAGTATATAAAAAAAGAAGGAAAACATTATGTAGTTGAATTTACAGGTTATGATAATAGTGAAAAAGAACATGTACAAATAGTTTTCTATGTATATTTAGAAAAACAAAATTATGAATGGCACTATGTTTACATTAATAATAAAAAGTTAAACAAAGATGATGAAAAAGAGTATAAAAAAGAAATTGAAGAAATTTCGTGGTATTAACGTACAACAGCTCACTATTATATAACTCTGGAGATAGAAATATCATATGTATTTTTTAGCACGGCTAATTACATGGTAATTATCTATCGTTAAACTGAAGCTATGATATTAAAGAAAAGTCCATATATGTTTTATTAAATGTATTTCTATTTTTTGAATTCATTTATGCGATTTTTTTATCAAATGCTTCTACATTAACTGCCCCATTCTTTTATTTGAAACATCTTTAACATATACAAGATAAAAAAGCTTATTCTATCTCACGTATTAAATCGAATACACGTATTTATCAAAAAAATCCTATCCCTGATTATTTTCAAGATAGCAGAATCAAGAAAGGTACAGAGTATATCCAGATAGATATGGAGGTTTTAATGAGCTCTCTTCAACCAGGACAAACATATGAAATATCCGACGCTTATGTAGGAATGACTGATAAAGTCCCAACTCGTGTGATTGTTCATCGGCTAACAAAAGAACAACAACAAAAACGATTACGTGATCAAGCTATACGAGAAAAAAAGAAAGGAATGACGTATTCTCCTCGTAGCAAACGACTTAGTGGTATCAATGTATATATGACAAACGCCTCTACAGATATTGTCTCGATGGGACAAGTACATGATTTGTACTCTTTACGTTGGCAAATCGAGATTTTATTTAAAACATGGAAATCATTCTTTTATATTCACCATTGTAAAAAGATAAAACGAGAAAGATTAGAATGCCATTTGTATGGGCAACTGATCGCCATTCTCCTCTGTTCTTCTACTATGTTTCAAATGCGTCAATTACTTCTTATGAAAAAGAAACGAGAGCTGAGTGAATATAAGGCCATATATATGATTAGAGATTATTTTTTTCTTATTTATCAAGCCATACAGAAAGACACCCAAGAATTATCAAAGATTCTCATTCTCCTGTTCAACCTCCTACAGCAAAACGGGCGGAAATCTTATCGATATGAGAAAAAAACGGTCTTTGATATATTAGGTGTCGTTTACAATTGTACCATGTCTGATAATCAAGCCGCTTAATTCAAAAAAGTGAAACCCGTTAAGGTTTATTTCGTATGCAAATCTTTCAATCACCTACACTTGCCCTTTAGAAAAAGAAACAATTTCGCCTAAAATGGACTTTGCATAAGCTTAGCTTGATAGCGATGTGGCGGTACCTCATATAAAGAAATTTTAAACATCTTAATCTGCCTTTCCTTTATGTAAATATGGGAATAACGAAATTACCCCAAGGATAGCTAAACAAGCTCCAATCCATAGCGGAGATACAAAACCATATCCTTTACTGATCCCAATACCACCTAGTGACGAACCAATAACAATACCTAGCGTAATAAAAGAACTATGAACGGTATTTATCATTATGCCATTACTAGCTGTCTTCATCACCCTCGCAACCATAGCTGGATTCAATGCTACACCAGTTAAACCAATAAAAATCGTAGAAATCACTGCAATGTATTTATTCTCTGCACTTAAAGCAAATAAAGACAACGCTATGATTAATATAATTAATCCACCCGTAAGTATTTTCATTGTAAATTTATCAGCGAACTTGCCAATTATTATATTCCCAATTACCGTCGCACTACCATAGAGAGCAAGTAAATATGGAATACTTGCACTTGAAAACCCTGTAACATTTGTAAAGATAGGAGTGAAATAACTAAATGCTGCAAACGTACCACCAATAATGAACATACTTGTTATATACGCTGCCCAAAGATGAATATTCTTAAATCGCAGAAGTTCGTCTTTCCAATTTAATTGCTCTTTATTTGAAGAGGATGGTAACAACCGTTGAATCATAATCCCTGATACTAGCACAAGAACAGAAACAGCCCCAAAACTAATACGCCAGCCAAAATATTGCGAAATAACGGTCGTTATAGGTAAACCTAATACAGTTGCGAACATTAAACCTGCAAGTACAATTGATGCAGCTTTTCCCCTTGAATCAGAGTGAACCAATGTCGCAGAAAAGGAAATCGCAACTCCAAAAGCTGAAGCTGAAGCAATACCAGTTATAATACGTGAAATCATCATAATATCATAGTTCCAAGCGATAGCTCCGAGCGATTGACCAATTAAAAATATGAACATTAAAAACAATAATGCTTGTTTGCTGCGCATTCGTAAGAGGATTGCAGTTAAAATGGGGCCTCCTATTACCATTGCTCCTGCATAAGCTGAAATTAAATACCCAATAGATGATACAGGAACCTGGAATGCAAGAGCAAGTTCATTCATCATACCTGCAACCATAAATTCTGATGTAGTCATACAAAAGATTGCTAAAGCTAATAAATAAATAATCGATGGCATAAAAACACTCCTTATTCATTATTGTAATGATCGGTACAAAAATAGTGCGAAAAAAGAGCGCACTAAGCGCCACAAATAGACTCTATTGTTCCTTTGATAACTTGTTCAGACAACATCCGATTTTGCATCGATACATTAAGAACACGGAATCCGTAATAACTGCTTAAAAGCAGACTAGCTAATTCCTCAGCTGATTGCTTCTTTGAAATTTCACCTGTTTGCAATCCTTCCTCCATCACTGTTTCAATAGCTTGTTTAAGAAGTTCAACATGCTTCGAGAAAATTTCTTGTACCATTAAATCGTTTTTAGCACGTTCTATACTGGCATTAATCAATAAACATCCTTTTTGATCCATATTCTCAAAGTCTTCTTTCAATGCCCATTCAAAAAAATTACTTAATCGTTCTTTAACTGGAATTGAAGTATGTAACAATTTCCTTTGTTCCCTAATCCCAATTTCATGGTAGCGTTCTAATACTTGTTTATACAGTTCATGTTTACTACCGAAAGTATTGTATAAACTTCCTTTTCCAAGTCCTGTATCACTGCATAAATCTTGTGTAGAACACCCTTCATATCCTCTTAACCAAAATGTTTTCATTGCAACATCTACAATTGAGGAATAATCAAACTCTCGAGGTCTGCCGCGTTTATTCAATCGTATCCTCCTCTCATTTTAAAGATAACATGAATAGAATACCCTTTTTGTACCATGCGGTCAATAATTTTGTTTTATTGTTACTGTAAAATAAAATTTGATTATTTTAGATTACGAATAATGAAAAATAGCCCCCTTATTCAAATTGCCTAGCGAAAAAATCACGTTTTAATAGACTTCTTTATCATCCCTACCTTTCTATAAATTACTAGTTATGAAACAAGGATCGTTTCATAACTAGTAATTTACTTGATTATCTTGATAGCTATGGAGTAGTGCCCTTATAAACAAAACCCACCAGAAACATCTAAAATCTGCCCCGTTACCCAGCGGCTATCAGAAGAAGCAAGGAATGCTACTGCATCTGCAATATCTTCAACTTGCCCTATTCGTCCGAACACAGATGAGTTTGTAGCAAAATTTCGTATTTCCGGATCATCTAGCAATTTTGCATTGATATCTGTCTTCGTATATCCAGGCATAATTGTATTCACTGTTATACCTCTTTCTCCAAGATGTTTAGCTAGAGGCAGTGTCATCGTATTTAATGCACCTTTACTTAAACCGTATGCAATTGAGCCTGTAAAACCAAGTCGTACTTCAGCTGATGAAATGTTAATCACACGGCCCTCTGCTCGTATTAATGGTAATGTTTGCTGAATTAAAAAGAATGGTGCTTTAATATTCACAGACATAATTTCATCAAAAACTTCTTCTGTCGTATTTTCAATCGTTCCTTGTGTACCTATCCCTGCATTGTTTACTAAAATATCAATCTCTGATGTACCAACTTTTATTTGTAATTCATTCTTTAACTGTTTTACTAGCTTTTTGACACCATCAATTGAATTGAGTTCAGCTTCAATTAAGAACGCTTTTCCTCCATTAGATTCAATCTCACTAATCGTTTCATCTGCAGCTGTTTTATTTCGGCCGTAGTGAATCGCAACTAATGCTCCATCTTTCGCCAATCTCATCGCAATCGCACGGCCAATTCCGCGACTCGCTCCTGTTACTAACGCTACTTTTCCATCAAGATTCTTCATTTTTTCCATCCTTCCTAAATTTCCGTTTGATAAATCCTATAATTATATTTTCATGCAAAAAACAATCATTTTAAATACATATTTATAGGTGTTTTAGTTCGTTCACTTATGATATTATAGTTATAATTTGCGATTCACTTTAGAAAACAAAGCAAGGAGGCTACACAATGCAAAACGCCGTAAAACTGGATGAAATCGATCATAAAATTATGAACTTGTTGTATGAAAATGCGAGAATTTCTGTTTCAGAAATAGGACGAATTATATCCATGACGCAACCTGCTGTAAAAGAACGTATTAACAAGCTTGAAGATCAAGGAGTTATAGCGGCTTATCGAACGAAATTTGAGCCTGCAAAAATTAATAAAAACATTCAAGCATTCATCATGTTTAAAACGAGCCAATGCTCTGATTTTATCCAGTATTGTAATGCAGCTCCTGAAGTAACAGATTTATTTCGAATTAGTGGGGAATTTAATTATATGATGAAGGTCATGAGCGATTCGATGGATTCCCTCGCTGCATTTTTAGACTCCTTAATGCAATTTGGCTTGTCATCTCCTTTAATAGTATTAAAGAGTGAATTTGAGGAGAAATTGTCGTTTTGATAAAGGGATACGTATTATCCTCACTAACAGTAAAAGTTTCTCTTTCTTGAGAAAAACCAACAAAATCAATGACTAGTAAACAAAAAAGAACATTGATATTTCAATGTTCTTTTTGTATCTCTACTTATTAATTAGATTACTCTTTGAAAAGAGCACTTTAATCCCCTTACCCTTGATTCCTCTGCGCCTCTCTAAACTCCTCCTTCACCTTCTCTAACAACCCTTCTTCCGTAATTAATCGATACGCCGTATTTGCTAATGCTTTTGCCGATGTAATTAATGCTTTATCTCCAAGTTCTGAACGTGCTGCTTCTCTAAATTCATTCGTATGTGCAATTAAATCATCTGGTCCGATTTTAATGTACGGATGAATTGTCGGTACGACTTGACTTACGTTTCCTGCGTCGGTTGAACCGATCCCTACTCTTTCTTTACGATTTACATCTTCACCTAATAGTTCTAGTTCTTCCGCTACGATATCGTTATATGTTTTTGTTACGAGTAATTCATCGATTTCATTTTGGAATTGATGAATTTTTACTTTTGTACCTGTTGCTAACGCTGCTCCCTCAGCAATGTTTTTTACTTTTTCTGTTACTTCTGCACATCTTTTTCGCGTTGCTGCGCGGATGAAGAATCTTGCTGCGGCATAGTCAGGAATAATATTAGGTGCTTTTCCTCCCTCTGTAATGACGCCATGAATTCTCACGTCTGACGGAAGTTGTTGGCGAAGTGCATTAATACCGTTATAAAGCTGAATAACCGCATCTAATGCGTTAATCCCTTCTTCTGGCGAAGCTGCAGCATGAGCTGTTTTTCCGTAAAAATGAAAATCAAGTGGATCGACTGCTAGTGAAGGACTCGTTGTCGCTGTTTTTCCGCTCGGATGAATCATAAGCGCCGCATCAATATCTTTAAATAAACCTGCCTTTACATAACTTGATTTCGCGCTACCATTTGGCCCGCCTTCTTCTGCTGGCGTACCAAACACAACAACTTCCCCGCCAATTTCTTCAAGCGTTTCTGATAATGCAATTGCTGCTGCAACACTAATTGTGCCGATTAAATTGTGACCACACGCATGGCCTAGTCCTGGTAAAGCGTCGTACTCCGCTAAAAATGCGATTGCTGGTCCTTGTTTTCCAGAGCTTTTTCGCGCGATAAATCCCGTTTCATGTCCAGCTATATTGTGCTGCAACTGAAATCCTGCACTGCCTAGCAATAAACTTAACGTTCTAGATGCATAAAACTCTTGGTTACCAATCTCTGGATTCGCATGAATATCATGACTTGTTTCTATGTACTTTTCCTTATTTCTTTCGATACTCTCTTCAATTGTTTTTCTTTGTGACGTTACTCCTGTCGCTCCCATTGTTCTTCCTCCTTTTATTTTCACATAAAAAAGCCTCTTTCTAAAAGATAGAAAGAGGCTTCTGTATATACAGTCAAAATGAGCTTCTTTCTTATCTTTCAAGTTACCTTGCTGGAATTGGCACAGTATTCATAACGAATCCGCTGCCGAGGTATCATAGGGCCAGTCCCTCCACCTCTCGTGATAAGAATTTTCATAAAATTATATTAAATTATTTTTTATTCTAAGTTCATTCTAAGTAAAAGTCAAGGAATTCCTATCCGAATTTACCGAATATCTAAAAATCCTTTTAATACACCAATTGTTTCTGGTGCTTGCAGTCTTGCACATACGTACGGAAATTCCGTACTACCTTCAAACATCATTTGAGATGTAAGCGGTGCGCCTGCCCAGAAGATTTCATCATCAATTACGATAAACGGGAAAGCTTTATTTTGTCTTTGTAACTTTACATTTTTCAGTGGAACTGGTCCATCACTATAAACTGTTATCTGTGCATTTGTACGCATTAACGCTTGCCATACTCGCTTATCCACTTGTTTTGTACTTGGAAGTGAAATAATAATTTTTCGTTTTGCGGCTAGAATATCTTTTAATAGCCCTTTCGGCTCTTCAAGATTCATTTCCATAAACCAGCGTAAACGTTTCGAAATTTTCCGTTCCCACAATTGTCTTGATGTCGTGCGATCATACACATCTCCATGACGTTCTATATGAGCTGTTAATTGCGATAACGCTTGTTTTCTAGAAAGATTTTTACGCATATAATGGCAATCTGATAATTGAATGAACTTCCCTCTCGCCCTTGTCACTGCTACATTGACGAGGCGATGGTTTTTGTGATCAAAGAATAATACGCCAGGTCGTTCCTGCGGATAACTGTCAACTGTATCAAAGATCATCATATCTCTTTCAGAACCTTGGAACTTATGAACTGTCGCCGCTAAAACTGGTATGTTTTGATATTTCGTTCTCTGCAACATTTCTCTAATACACGTCGATAAAAAGCGTGACTGCGCCCTGTAAGGTGTCACAACACCAATAGACTGAACACCGTCTAACAATCCGATTAACATCATTTGCATCGCTACTAAACCAGACATAATGTTAAAACGTGAACCAGAAGCAGCATCTTTTAACGAAAAAGCTCCCATTTGGCTCGTATCAAATAAAACACTCGCTTCATTTGCGAACGGCTGCAATTGAGCAAGTTCTTTACGCTCTGAAACAGACGGATGATCGTATACTCTATTTTTATAAATAAATGAGTTTGTAAACTTCGATATATCCGCATGCATACGTCTTTGTTCCTGCAACATAAATAGGTTCGGATGCGCTTCTGATTTATTTACAGAATCAACAATCCCAGCGTGGTAAAACATATCTTCCCCAAGCCATTTGCGAACGAGTTCATGGTTTGCCATCGCAATTGGAGGTAATTGTAAAAAGTCGCCACAAACAACGATACGTTTTCCAAGTGAAGCAGCTAATGCGATTTGCGGAACGAACGCCATACTCACTTCATCTACGACAACTAAATCGAATGTACGCTCATAAATAAGTGAATCAATGGCACATTTCGATAAAGTTGCACCAATTACTTTCGCATTTTCAATATACTCTTTTTCTACTTCTTTAATTTTAGCCTTTTGCTTTCGAAGATCACTTTCAATCTCTTGTATACGCTTCTTATCAGCAGATGTTGCTTTATACGATAAGATTTTTTCACGAAGATCTTGGCGTGTCTCTTCTAAGTAGAGTCTTTCCTCACCCCATGATCCGTTCGTCGTTTCAACTAACTTAGATGCAAGTAACGTTTCATGATTTCGTATATGTTCATGCTGACTATAACCGTAACGAACAATTTCGCCAGGCGTCCATTTCTTTTTCTTTTCAATTTGCTTCGTTACTTCACTCATTAATACGTCTACTGCCGCGTTACTATGAGCTAACACAAGTACCGATTTTCCTTTTTGATAATGAGCCGAAATAATACGTGATAAATTGTAAGACTTCCCTGTTCCCGGCGGTCCCCATACGTACGTTGTCGGATTATAAAACGAACGATATGCCAGTTCATTTTTTGGATTTTTCATCTTCTCAATATGTTTCGGACTGCTCGTCCCATCAACAAGACGCTTTATACGATTACGTTTCAGCTTATCTTTACGTGCTTCTTTCAATCGCTCTTGCAGTTGCTCTAAAAGTTGCCACGGTTCACTGTATAAAACCGCTTCTCTTATTTCACCTTGTATATAATCATTTAATTTCAGTTCTATTTCTAATCCATGTACAGATAATACTTCTCCTGTCGCTTCCTCACCATCGAACTCAATTCGAATTGGTGAACCTTCAGGTAAGCTTACTTCCGAAATAAGCTGAAATATATACACTGTATTCTCATAATCTGTATATAAAAAACGACCGTTCATGATAGAAATTTTACTACCACCTATCGTTTTCCAATGTTTAATTTCATATGCTAATGCATAATGCCACTCTTTCATCGTTTCTGATAATGAAGGAGTTTGAGTAGTTGTATTCATCGTATAATCTCCTTCCTTCTCCCCAAACATACTTTCTCACTATACCATACAACACGCTAAAATTTGTAAGGTTTTTATCTTGCTTATTTTCTTAATTTTCAATAATATATTGTATATAATTTTCAGAAAGAAGGAATCTACATGCCAGTTAGAAGAATTGAACACGTAGGACTTATGGTTGCAAACTTAGAAGCATCTATCTCATTTTATGAAGAAGTAGTCGGCTTACAGCTCCTTAAACGTATGGGGCACCCGAATCCAGATTTAAAACTCGCTTTTTTAGGTGTGGAAGAATCGAAAGAAACGATACTCGAACTCATTGAAGGCTACAATTCTTCCTTGCCAGCAGAAGGAAAAGTACATCACATTTGCTTTAAGGTAGATTCATTAGAGGATGAAATTGAAAGAATACAAAAACACGGCGTAACCTTTTTACTAGGAGAAGAAATCGAAACATTACCAGATGGAACACGTTACATATTCTTCGCTGGCCCTGATGGAGAGTGGATTGAGTTTTTTGAGACGGAGAGATAAAGGGAAACTTTAGTCAGCCCACAATAAACGGGATAATAACTTTATGATCCACATGAGGAGTAGAAACTGATGAATACAGTTTTTATTATCGTTTTTTGGTACTTATACTATTGATGTCATGGGGGTATTTTGCAATTCAAAAATGCTGTTTACTTATAGCAGTATCTTTTACGAATGCAAAAATAGCCAAAATACGCAAGCAGTTCCGCATAAAAACTTGCATATTTTAGGCTGTTTAATTGTACTCCTTATTTTGTTAAAGTTACCCGTCAATTCAATTCCAAAGACCTCAGCTGACGATTAACTCAAGTACCGATTTCGGATGACCCTCATGTGATGAAGTTCGTGTTCTGTATCCGCTACACTATCTGTAGCAAAAGTTGCTATCTCATTTTCTTCAACACTTGACAAGGTAACACCTTCTTTTCAAATTCAAAGAAAAGTTTTTATTTTTCAGCATAAAACATTATAACTCAACTGTTTTCATACAAAATTTTATGAAAAAAAGAAAAGCGAGGATCCCTCATATCCCCGCTATACCAATGATGTATAAAATCCTATATAAGAGATACATAGACAAAAAACAAGAACCCCTGTACATACAAGGATTCTATGAAATTATTTGCTATCGATAATGGGACGTTATATTAACTATATACGAATATCATATTCATCCAAAATTGCCTTTATTGATGGTACAATTAAAGTCTTGGAGGGGGATTATGGGAATTATTTTATATTTTGCATTTTATTTTGGAGTACTGTTTCTTATAATTGGTACTGCATTAGTTTTATTTATTATGGCTGCATTACCAAAAATCTGGAGTAAAAATCTATCATTCGTAATGATCGGTTTAGGGATAAATATACTTACTATTCCGTTGTCTTTTTTTATAGGTGGGATGGCAACAGATTCTCCTGATAGTACTAGGTTAGATTTTTGGAAAGGATTTTTCTTTATTCAAAAAATACCGCTCTTTTTACTGAGTTTTTTATTATTTTTAACTGTGGTGTTGTGGTTTATTCGTAAGAACAAGAAAAAAGTAAACATATAGAATTTCAAAACGACTTCCAATAACAAGAATTATGTAAATAAGCTGTCCATGTGGACAGCTTATTGTTTTTTTTGCTTAGCGTGCAAAATTCGAGTCTTGTTGGCGGTACCCCATCGCTATCAAGCTAAGTTCATACAACATCAAAGTCATTACAGCTCCATGAGTGCCTAATACTATTTTCTGTCCTCGATAGGTGTTTAATAATTCTTTTAAGACTTTTGTCGCACGTTTCTGACAGTCGACATTAGACTCTCCTCACGTTAAAGCAAATTCGGGGTCTAAGTTTGGGAAATATCTTAGCGTATAAGGGGATAGGAGACGATTCCCGGTATTAGGTTAGGGGCCACTCTGGGATTTGATTACAAATAAAAAAGAACTTTATTCAAGTCCCTTTAATCTACGATAAAGATCGACCTAACTTACACATGTAATTTGTCATATTTGTTTAAAAATCAAATATATATTCTCTACACTCCCCAGTTATCAGTAGGTCATGTATTTAAAAATCTAAAAAGGTCCTTTTAGATTTTCTGAAGAGACTTTTTACTTCAATAAAGTATAATAAAAGCCGTAGGAGTTTAATGCCTACAACTTTGTAAAAGGATCTTGATTCACTATAAAATATCCTCAATAGATTTATTCTTAAAATTTACTTTTAACTTGATGTTAATGTGACGTAACCTTAAATATTTAGAAATTTAAAAAGCCCCCTAATATTGTTAAAGGGGCTTTACTCATACGAATGATAATTTTTATAAATAATTGCTAAATAGTGAATTTACATAAATGCTTTTAGAAGCTCTTGAACTAATGGGATTGCTCCACCTATAAATTTTAAAACTGCCATTGCGATTTCCATATTATTTCCTCCTCTTTTGTTAGTACTGGGATGTGATTAAACTTTATACCCTCATTATAGTAAACGCTTACATTTGTAACAATACATTTCTGTATGCAATATTGCATATTTATACATTTTGACAATATTTAACCTCTATTAGTCATTCTTTAATGGTACCATAACGAAGTGAGAGTCTTTAAGGGTTCTCCTTAATAGGAGGAAATATGGAAAAAGTTCAAGGTATTTACAGTAATATAAAATTTAAAAGTTGGTTTAAACAAGTATTAGCTGTAGGAGGAATATTAGGATTCTGCTACTTGGTGTTATATGGTTTTTGTTTTTTAGTTGATATGTAAATATTATACAACAATACTAGTGGAGTTTTGCCTACAGAGGTAAGACTCTTTTATTGTACTTGAGATGAACAAACTACATACAATAGCTTTCAGGTTCTTCAAATTTCTCTGTATGGTTCTTTGTTCCTCTATGTTCTAGACCCACTATTTCCTATCATTGAATATAAATGAACTTCCATTTATATTGAAAATGCAATTTTATTGATGAAAGATGTCTTTTTACTAGATACATATTAAAAAGAAAAGTATAAGTTGTATTCCATTTCGGTACAATCTTTTTATCTTTGAAAAGGACTTAAATCTTATTAATAGATTTGAGTCTTTTTTGTATACATCCATTTCTATATAACCATATAAATATAATATATTAAAAATAATTTAAATGCAAGAATACTTGTAGAGGAACCGCCAGCACTTCGAAAAAAACAAGCTAAGCCAAAAAATACAATAAGCTGCCCATATGGACAGCTTATTTACACAATTTTCTTTATGGGAAGTACACTTAAGGTCATTTTTAACTTAATAGGAGTCTAATATCTCAAGTTTCTTAGCTAATACCCAGCTATTTAGGCCTAAAGATGCATAAATATTGTAATAAAAATAATTCCCGTTTCTCAATGTTTCCTATAATTCTTTAGTATCTTCATAGAACATAGGCCAACCTTGCATTAAGATATTATATATATATTTCTTACTACAAATATGGACGGTATTATCCTTGTTGCAGTTTTAATTTTAATCAGGTCTATTGTAATTACACAGATTGAAATATCTATTCAATTTTAAAAATAGTAAAGGAAATGTATATAAAAAGATCACTTGTCTTAGAAACAAGTGATCTTTTTATTAGATAAACTGCAACTTGCTAACAGCAGGTAATTGTTATCCTATTCATATGTTCAATAGATATCATAATACATTTTTTAGTTATATAGACGGAATTGTTTCTAATGAAATGAGACCAAAAATATTTCAAAAGGTACCATTAATTATTTAATGCTTTAAAAATGCAATTTTGAACCTTTCGAAGCACTAAATTAGATAGATTTTAATAAACTTCGAACTTTGTCTGCATCAAGATCTCACAATTGAGCCTGAGTAATTAATCCTGTCAACATAGCAAAAGGGTCCTGATTGAAACAAACTCTTTTATGAGTTTTACAAGAGTAAACTTTTAAACATATAATTACATTTCTACTATTTATTTTACCACTTGTACAGATGCTGGTTTCCACCCCTGATTCTCTACCCAATCAATATTAACCTTATATTTTTTATTACTTTGTTTATCTCGTACATTACCGTAGGCTTTATTATTACCATTATTTCCAATAAAATCGAAAATCAATTGGCTCTCTGGAACATCAACAGCATAAGAGATTGCTTTTTTCATCTCACTCCAATCTACTGTTCCTTCTTTAAATTTCATATCAGGTTTTGCTCCTTGCTCTGTACCAATTGGCTTCCATGAAGGATTAGTTTGAGGATCCTTTTCTTGAGATACCGTTTTTTCTTCCTCTTTATTTTCAGTTCCGTTCGTTTTTACCGATTTTTCTAATTTTTGTTTCCCTTCTAACTGTGCTGCTTCTTTATCTTCAGTTTTCTTCTCTTCTATCTTTGCTATTTCTTTATCTTCAGTTTTCTTCTCTTCTATCTTTGCTGTTTCTTTATCTTCAGTTTTCTTCTCTTTTATCTTTGCTGTTTCTTTATCTTCAGTTTTCTTCTCTTCTATCTTTGCTGTTTCTTTATCTTTAGTTTTCTTCTCTTCTATCTTTGTTACTTTCTTTTCTTGAGCAATTGCTTTCTTTGATGTATTAGAAGGGGTAAACAACTGGTATGTCACTATACCAACTGTCACTAATACCAAAGTAAATGCAATATTAAAAATTGCCTTTTGACGACGATTCTGTTGTTTTTCTTGAAATCTGCTTACTTGTCCCATTCTTCAAACCTCCGTTTTTACTTTCTCCTCTACTCTTTATGTATTATCCCTAAAATTCTTAATATTTTTATTAAACAATAGAAATAAACTACACTTTCCATACAGGATTTCATATCATAATATAATTTGTGTTTTTTCAAGTATCTGACATATGTTATTCAAAATAGTTTAATACATTAAAAATTGATAAGCTTCTGCACTTAAGAAACCTTCAATTTTATTCAAAGGTGATTCCAATTACGTCCACATTAGATCTCCTGTAGAAAGCTTTTTAACAATTAAGCCTCTTCTTCCCTTATTTATAATTTTTAAATTAAATTTCCCTCTATAGTATAATAAAGATGTTTCGTTTTCTAATGGGGTATGTCGTAAAATCAAAAGAGATTTTATCTCTTTTACCTTCTTTTCAGAGTAAATTTCACCACTAGGAAATTCTATTATTCCTAATGTAATCTTTAATTCGCTCTCATCAAAAGTCCACTCTTTATTAAGTTCTCTTATCTTTTGTATAAAGCTTCTTTTGGTTTGTCCTATATAGAGCAATGTTACATTCTTAGCAAATACTCTAGAGATTGCAAATATCCCCTTCTTAGAAGCTTCTTCCCTATTATAAAAGTCATTTATACTATACATGCCATACCACTTAATATGTACTGTTTCTATGAATCTCACCTCGTTTTTAGACAATATTATAATTTCTGAATGTTCAAATTATTATGGGTACATATGCTTGATTACTTGAATTATAAATTGTGCTTTTCAATAATAC
>NZ_PCOB01000032.1:0-44438 GCF_002975115.1 Bacillus sp. MYb78 | reverse complement strand
GATTTTGTACATGCTTAAACAAGCGAAAATGTACATGTTTATCTTGACATTTACACTTTTTCCTTAGTCTCTTGTTCATACCCAATAAATTTACCCTCTTTATATCTTAAGTATTTAACATCATGAATTTTAAATACATTGTTCTCACAGATATATCTTATAGCCTTCTCACAAAGAACTTTTTCCATATCTTTTAATGTCCAATTGGCCACTATCGTTTTTTTGTAATAAGATTGATTTTTAATGTCTAAAGCTATTTCATCAATACAGCGACTAAAAAAATTTAAGTGTATGACTTCTTTATGAAAATCTTCATTTTTCTCACACTCTTCGCTGACTTCTAATAGAACACTAGCCAATTTATTTAATAACTCAGATTGCTTATTTGTCATGCTGGTCTTCCCCCATCGCTATCAAGCTAAAGAAGTAGGTCACCCCCAAAAAGAGAAAATATGTTAAATTCTCATAGATAACTATCTTATATTAATTACATAATCCAGTGTGATATAATAATATAAAGATATTATATTTAAAAGGGGGATTCAAATTGGTTAAAAACTTACCTTTACTAATAGTGATTTTACTACTAGGTATCAGTTCTTCTACATTAAGCACGAACGGATACTTTTCTCCAGTTATAGAATGGTCTTTAATGATTATAAGTATTATTTTGAACATTACTGCAGTGATAGGTTTATCATTACACGTCCTTGTATATCAACCTATGAAAAGATTTAATAAAAATTTAAAAGGGACCTTCAAATAAAATAATTATATTTGAGGTAACACCACATCGCTATCGAGCTAAAAAAATGTATCCATAAAGAGAAAAAAACGCTATTCTTTCTGTAGAATCATAGGAAAGGATGGCGTTTTTTATGTCTGTTTCTGATGAATTACAACTATTTGCTCAAGAGATTCAACGTTTTTTATCTCCAAATACCTTACGGAATCTTGCTCGAGATGTTGGTTTCGTACAACGAACCAGTAAGTACCAAGCAAAAGATTTAGTCGCTTTATGTGTATGGATGAACCAAAATATCGCTACGACGTCTTTAACTCAGTTATCTAGCTGTTTAGAAGCCTCGACAGAAGTGCTCATCAGTCCCGAGGGACTGAACCAACGATTTAATAAAGCAGCCGTCCAATTTCTACAACACATACTAGCTGAACTACTAAGCCGAAAATTGACCTCATCTATACCGATTTCTTCTCCATATACTTCTGTTTTTAAGCGTATTCGTATTTTAGATTCAACTGCATTTCAACTCCCTGATGTATTTTCATCGGTTTATCCAGGTGCAGGAGGATGTAGCCATACAGCTGGGATAAAAATTCAACTTGAGTATGATTTGTTAAGTGGACAGTTCCTTCATATTCATACAGGTCCAGGTAAACAACATGATCGCACTTACGGCTCTTTGTGTGCCCCAACTGTGACAGCAAATGATTTATGTATCCGAGATTTAGGTTATTTTCATTTAAAAGACCTTCAATATATACAAGATAAAGAGGCCTACTATATCTCTCGTATCAAGTCGAACACACGTATGTATCAAAAAAATCCTAACCCTGATTATTTTCAAGATGGAAGAATTAAGAAAGGTACAGAGTATATACAGATAGATATAGAGACGTTAATGAACTCCCTTCAACCAGGACAAACGTGTGAAGTAGCTGATGCTTATGTAGGAATGAATGATAAAGTGCCAGCTCGTGTAATTGTTCATCGATTAACAAAACAACAGCAACAAAAACGATTACAAGATCAAGCTGTAAGAGAAAAAAAGAAAGGAATGAAGTATTCTCCTCGTAGTAAACGACTCAGCGGTATCAATGTATATATGACAAACACCCCTACAGATATTGTCCCTATGGGACAGGTACATGACTGGTATTCTTTGCGTTGGCAAATCGAAATTTTATTTAAAACGTGGAAGTCATTCTTTCAAATTCATCATTGTAAAAAGATAAAAGCAGAACGATTAGAGTGCCATTTATATGGTCAATTGATTGCCATTCTACTCTGTTCTTCTATCATGTTTCAAATGCGCCAATTGCTCCTCATGAAGAAAAAACGAGAGCTTAGTGAGTATAAAGCCATATATATGATTAAAGACTATTTTCTTCTTCTATTCCAAACTATACAGAAAAACACCCAAGAGCTATCAAAGGTGTTACTTCGTCTGTTCAATCTTCTACAGCAAAACGGGCGGAAATCTCATCGATATGAGAAAAAAACGGTCTTTGATATATTAGGTGTCGTTTACAATTCTATGTCTGATAATCAAGCCGCTTAATTCAAAAAAGTGAAACCCGGTAGGGTTTATTTCGTATGCAAATCTTTCAATCACCTATACTTGCTCCTTAGAAAAAAGAAACAATCTCGCCTAAAATTGACTTTGCATAAGCTTAACTTGATAGCGATGTGGTCTTCCCCCTTAGTTGCTGAATCTTTGAAATCATTTTCCTCTTCCATACCTTCTAATAAATCACCAAGTGGTATAATTTCTAGCTCATCATCTTCATTTTCCTCTAGCATCGTAGGTAAGCACACATAATGATTAGTCCAATTTCCCCCTGGTTCATAATCACTCTTCCAAATGGCAAAATCAAACGGTTTGCGCTTCCCTATTGTGATTAGTACATGACCGACATACTCATCATTCTTTTCGACCTCACCGAATAGCTCATAAGAATGTAAGATGCATTCTACTATATTCTCACCTTCCTTTTCATTTAATAGATATAAGTCGAATGACTTTTCAATTATTTTTAACATTTTGTAAAACCTCCAATAGTTTTCGATATTGTTTTTTAGTCTTTTAATCTTTTAGTTTTTTTCTTTACCGCCCTGTTCGAACCGTGCTGAACAAAATGGGAGAACGGAATGCAAGGGATTAGCATAAAAATTTCTTTGGAACGCTTTCGATGTTGAGTTGAGCTTTTGCAAGTGGAGAGTTTTGATAAAATGAAATATCAAAACTCGGAGCGCAGCGAAAGGACAAACGAAACACGGAAGAAGAAAAGTGGAAAAGAAATTTTTTGCCCCTTGCATGGAGTGGTATTTTGTTATGCTAAGGGAGAACAGGGCGGTTTCTAGTTTGGTTAAGCTTGACGCTTAACCTTCTAAATAAAGATGCTGTGCGATAGCATAGCATTTCCATAAGTTGGCTCGATGCCAACCTTTCAAATAAAAAGAAGCGGCTCCTATTGAGCCGCTTCTTTCCTGGCGTATAAAAAAGGATCATCCCAGGTGGGTGATCCTTTTTTATACAGTTAATAAATTATTATTTATAATAAAGTTTTACTTGATTTAATATCGTCCCTTTTTTTATCAAGTTGATGAATTATTGTAAGAAGTATAAGAAAGTTACAAACACTAATCATTCCTAACCCCAAAAATATAATTTGTAAAAGGAATTTTAAAAAACCTTCTATTCCCATAAGCCCAAATAAATCAGCAAAAAAAGAAAAATATTCTATAACTATTCCCAATATAAGTACTAATACTATAGTAAGGGTCGTTTGTCTAAGGCTTGATTTCCTCTTCTTTTCCAACATTTCTACTTCATGTATCTTATCCATCAAAACACACCCTTTTTTATATTTATATAACCTTTAATCCATATAAATAAATTTATAATCAAAATTCTTCTTTACGTATTTGTTTTTCATTAGCATTAACTATCAATCCAACTATGCCTAGTATAAAACAAAAACCAAAGACTCCTATTATAATTCCTTTAACACCTGCATTATTATATATTTCATTAACAAGCTGACCTGTAGTTTCTAAAAATTTATATAATAAAAATAAGAAAATCAATGCAAGTGGAAAAGCTCCAAATACAATTCCCACTATCTTTGTGTAACTTATTCCTATGTAAAATAAGAATAATATGATTAATACAACTATAACACTAAACAAACCAATTAAAAAATCCCCCATATTCATTACACCTTTCATAGTATTTAGTATTTTTATTTCCTGTTGCAACCAACTGGATCTCAAAGATATAATTTGTTCTCCAGTTGGCCATTCTAACAGGTTTCTAATATGTTACTATTTTAAAATTTGTATATTATAAGAGCTTTTTAGATTTATATAATGATATTCGAATTATTATTTATAAAATATTAGGGATTAGCTCTCTTATAATAGACTTATACTTTTTAATTAGTTCTTCTAGTTCCTTAATTTTTTGTAAATCCTTTTCTTCTTGCATTTCATTCTTGGTTTGGATATAACTTCTTATTAGTTCATCCTGAATCGGCGAATCATCATTATTTTCATTAACTTTATAAAATAATTTAAGAATTTTTCGAGAATCTTCTTCTTGTAAAACCAATTCAACTTCAATTTTCCAATTTAATTGATTGGTTTTTAAAGCTTCTCTGTTCATTACCATAATAAAGGCATCGGCGCACCCAACATCTTTAAAAGCAATTCTCCCAGCTTCTCCCTCTAGTGTATTAACTATAACTTTTACTTTTCTCATAAAAAGTCCTCCATTTTTTAAATTACAACTTCTTATTATATCTATTTGGTATATCTTAAAGTCAAAGATTTTTGATTTTCTTTTATTTTATTGCAATTAACTTTTCTTGCTTACGCTTCCATGCTGTAATTGTTAGAATTACCCAAACGATTATATTTACTATTAGAACTAATGTTAAAACAAAATGGAAATTCAATTTTATATTGATATAGAACAATAGTGTTGTCCAACAAATGGCACAATGTACCGTAGGAAAAAATAATGTTTCATTTTTTTCTCCTTTTCCAGTAATTTCTTTATAGCATAATTTTGCACAACTATTTATGATTGTAGGGAAAATAAGGAAATACATTCCTGCTTTTTCAAATAAAGTTGCATCCTTTGCGTAAGTTAGTGATATATAGCTACCTAATAAACCGCCTATTAAAATACTTGTAATATATATAAACTTTTTCATCTTATTTTCTCCTTTTATCCCCCTTCTAAAAAAAGGAGGGATTCTATTATGAAAAGAACTTCGTACAAATATCTCTATAATTCACTTTGAAAAAATTCCCTTTGAAGAATGTGTATATTTCTGTAAAGAACATCTCTTCAATTTTCATTAAATGAGGTTCAATTGCATCCCAAACACGTTCTACTTTAAACATCTTAAAATCCTTTAACATATCAAAATCTGTTTGTTCTATCACTTCTCTAACTGTTAATCCATCAACAAAAACACCCTTATATACAGATAAATCATTTTTTATAATTGGATACAAATGTTCTAACTGTTCATTATGGCCCACATAATAAGCCTCTACATAATTTCTTGCTATTCTGATTGTACCAAGGTCACTTTTCTTCAACATTTCTTCAATAGTAGGAATCGCTCCAAATGGATTATCAGCCGAATACTTAATGTATCCCTTGTATATTTTCACTTCATTTGACCTTGAATATGAAATTCCTCTTTCAAATTTACAAATATACAGATATCCCGTTAAATGATTGAATTCTACGTAAAAATTATTATGACGAATTTCTACTGTTGCTGTAACAGCTCTACGTTTAAATACTACGTTTATTTGGTTCATATATATGGCCTCTTTTTTTCTTAATGATTTGTTATTTTGTTTGTTATTTTTTATCTCTATATTTATCTATATCTTTTTAGGTCTAATCGTAACTTGTATAAAATCTGTTCCATTTAGTTCTTGTACTAAAAATGATAAGTTATGTTCTCTATCTTTTAACTCATCATTTATAACCTCTCTATAATCAACCTCGATCCCTTCATCTTGTAAATCAAAGATTTCATCTTTAGCATAATCAAAAGCTTCTTTAAATGTAGTAAATACTTCCGCATATACTTGCCTTCCTTTTTGACTAACACTAAGATTGTATGAAATTGCAACAACGAATATATTCATTTCCATCCTCCGTTATATCGGTTTGGTATATGTTAGAGGTAAACTATAATACACTTTTAAAAAGTGCTTTATTTTCACTATAAAATAATGCTGATCTAACTATCTCATGGCGGTTATAACCTAATTCCCCTGCTATATTAATTATGCTCTGCCTTGTTTTAATAATTTTATCCTTTTGTTCTTGTGTCAGTGCTTCACCTAATAAAAATGTTAAACTTGTAACAGCATTTAAAAAACATTTATACTGGTTTTTTGTAAGATCCATATTATTTGAATCCACTTTAGTTGTAGCTTCTTCCTCAAATGCTTTCACATATCTTTTTGGTGATTCTAAAATAATAAGATTTGTTTCTTTAACAATTGATAATTCATTCATAGTTATTCAATCCTTTCAATTTTTCTATTTCCCTTACATATATAATTATAGCATAATACCCCTAAAAAATACAGTATTATTTATCGTTTTTATATAAAAACGATAAATAATATCACGAAAATGATTTAGTTTAATATTTCATGTTTTAATTCTTAGTGGCCATAGTAAGAATTAAACGATAGAATTTTATTTATATTGTAAATATTACTAGAATGGGGGATATAATACTGAAATGAAAGATATTCAAAATGAATTATATGAGCAATTAAAATTAGCAAAAAAAGAAATTACACTGTTTTTAATTAGTGGTGTGCGTATGACAGGACGAATTGTAGGTGTAGACAAATTTACTATACTTATGATCGTTAATGGAAAACAACAACTTATCTATAAACAAGCTGTATCTACTATTGTTTAATCATATTAGCGATCCAATGGGCTAACGTTTGTTTGTTATTAGGCAAATAGCCCATTGGGGTATTTGTTTTTTCTTTTAAAAAAATACCTGGTATTATCCTTCCCGTTGGGAATTATTTTTCCCGACGGGGTGCGAAGCTTAACAGCAAGCCCAGAGCTCGTCTGTCAAGGGAAGTGGGAGAGGCTATACGATTACTAGTCTTTTGTTAGTTGAGTTGGGATACGAGGAAGCATGACGAGTAGGTCATACGAAACTCAAAAGCAGTAAGAGTTGGGCTATTCCGCTTCTTGTCTTGCCCTTGACAGACGAGCTCCCCACCTAGATTTTGAGCGTGAAGGGTTCGGGGTCCCACACGTTCAAAGTCAGGTGGGGATGGGCTTGCTATACCAGGTACTTTTTTTGCCAGGCACTAGCCTGGCTTCCTTTAAAGGGTTTAGGTTTTGTTTTTCGGGTTTTACGCTCCGTCCACCTTGTTAAGCGAAACTCAGGAACGTACAGATTGTAAAAAAGATTAGCTGCAGCTGCCAGCTAATCTTTTTTCTACAATCTGTAGTTATCGAGTTGAGTAAAGGTGGAGCGGTGGCTTACGGAATGTAGGCAACTGCCGTACATCCCGTGCCATGAGCCCTAGTTAAGTAACAATAAAGCCATTTCCTTTACCTCTGAAAAATTATTACCCTCCATAGTCGCCTTCGGATGCAGCAACCTTAGTCTGAATAAACTTTTGAACTTCTCCTGGATTAGATAAACCTATTGTAAAAGTTAAAATTGTAACGATCCCCATTAAACTAATTAATGTTTTCTTCATTTTAATGCCTCCTTATCAAATGCTTTCTTTCTTGCCTGTAAACCCAAATGAAAATACTTACTTGCTTTAGAATGTCCGTCTTCTTCATAAAATTTGGTTGCTAGCGCTTCATAATATTCCTGGACATTATAATATAATTCTTCTCTTTCAAAATATTTAATCCCTTCCAATACTACCCTTTCGAATTGTTCAGCAGGTGAATTATTGTTCATTTCTCTTAAAATTAAATTACGATTTTTATATTCTTCCTGGTGTAAATCATTACAAATTTCCAGGCCTTTTTCTATTAATACACTTGCTAACTCTGTTTGATTTAATTTAAAGTGCTCCTTTGCCTTAACATATATTGCTTTATAATGTTTAGGGGACTTTTCGACAACTTCAGATAGGTAACGAATAGCTAAGACTGATAGGTTTTGAGTCGCATACATCCAGCCTAAGTTGTGTCGGATCATTATAATAAACTTTTCTTCACCAATCTTTTGAAATTGACTCATAGCAGCAGTATAATGTTCTTCAGCAAGTTCCCACTCTTTAAGATATGTACAAGATAGACCTAAAATATTGTCACAAAAGGCAACATTTATTTCGTATCCTGAATAGTGAATATACATATCTTTAGCTTTAGTTGCATATTTAATAGATAAAAGAGCTTGCTGGATATCATAATGATATGTTGCTAATTTATAATAAAATTCTGCTTTCTCTAATTCGTCTGGAACATATTCTAAAAAAGTTTCAGCTTTTTCATAGTGTTCTTTTGCTTCAATATAATTTCCTAATTCGTTTGAGTGGATACCTTTAAAGAAGTTATAATAATATGCTAGAAAGTTATCTCCTGGAGCTTCAAAAGAATTAATTTTTTCAAAACTATCTTTTGATATACCTAAATTGTCTATTAAGTAGTTGTATCGGAAATCCAATAAAGAATAATACAACAATAAATTTTGATCTTGTAACGCTTCTTCTTTTTCATTTTTTAATTTTTGAATTTTAATATCTATTTTCTCTTTTAGACGTTGGGCATTGCCTATACGTCTAGCTCTCATTTCTATATACCAAGTATTTAACAATTCCATAACCTTCTCATTACTGGTTGCTGTATACATAAAATCCCTCCTCATCTCATCCCTTTACTACATAGTAACAAAAACAAAATTAAGTAAGTTTATTATAAATATTTCTAAAAAATATACAGAATTTTCAGTTTTTATAAATTAAATTATTTAGCTGATTTACCTATTATATAGTGACTCACATAAAAGAGAGATAGCGTTTGCTATCTCTCTTTTACTTGTATGTTAATAATAAAAAATCTTATACTCTTTACATTTTATAAGCCATTGCTTTTTCAACAATCTTTGGAGGTTTATTTGATAATAAAACTAACGCTTTATTATCAGGCATATACATCATTTCTACGGATGTAACGAGGTTATTAGATGCTTTACTAAAGTACTCTGCATCGCCTATATCCATAATTCCAAATACAAATATTTTTGAAAAACAATTCTTAACCACTTCAATACATTCTTTATAAGAATATTCCATAATAGTTACACTAATTTTTTTACTCCGTCCAGTATTGAGGATTTTTAGTAACTCTTTATTCTCAGGATCATGTCTAAGAAAATCTTTTATAAAAATGTGTATTCCAGAGTTTGTACTTTCTTCTAGAATCATTCGAAATAACTCTCCCATTTTTTCATTTCCATTTTTAGTTCTAAATTCCTGGTTTAATGTAAAAGCTCCCTGCTGAATATAGAATATATATTTTTGATTATTTTTATCTGTTAGTAGTTGCTGCAATTTTATATATAGTTCTTCATCAAATACATCGTATTTAAAGACTAGATATCCTTGTTCCTGTTTTTGTTTATTTGTATACTCATATGAGTTATTTACGTTATTATCAAATACAATTAAGCTCTTTTTTTGTTCCAATAGTAAACTTGGGATAAGATATTCTCTTCTTACACCAAATTTACTAGGACTGACTATGAAAGTATTATTATTCATTCCTTTGCCCCCTATTACTTAGTTACTATATGCTTCCCCTTATGGACTTCAAAGTAATAAGATTCCAAATTGAACATATTGAATCCAGATTCTTTAGATAAATATTGTATTGCTTCATCCCATGAAACTGCTTCAAAATCTGTAGCTGAAATAATGGGATTCCATACTTTGCATAATCTAAACTGGTATCTATCAATATCATCTTTGTTTATAATAATTGAATCATTTATTACTAGTTTTTCTTTATCTAACTTTGCCTGGTGAAGAGAAGTGTTATTTTCCAATTTTTCAGCTTCTTCTTTTGTTTGATAATTTGTATCTATGACTATTTCAACTTCTAGGTTACCAATATGGTATCCTATCGAAGTACAATAACTAGATCTCAACATTTTTCAAACTCCCTTTATCTAGCAATATGAAAATATAAACTGGTATCCTATTTCTCAAAAATACATGTTAACCGCTTTTGTGCTACGCTATATGATAATCGGGCATCAAATTCTTTACCTGTTTTATTAGATTTGAGACCTTTTATCATATCTGTTAAGTTCTTTTCTAATAATTTTTTTATATGGTTATTTGTAATATTTTTACCTAGATATGTTCCGTTAATCTTAAAATCACATGTTTTATTATAGTGTTCACATTTATAATTTGTTGTTCCTACAAGTACCCTGCTTCTACAAAGTGGACATTTACCTAATGTACGATCATCTATTGTAGGAAATATAAATGTTGGCTTACCATCCTTTAATTGTAGGGCAGCCGTATATTCTCCCTTTTCAGATTGAAATCCATTGATAAAATCTGTTTTTTGCCCACTAAACAATTTTTTTATTTGTGCTTTAGGAATGAGTTTTCCCTTTAATTTAATAGGAAAGGAATAATCACAACCATTTTTATAATCACTGCATCCATAAAATTTTTCTTTTGAAAGAATTTTACCCTTCTGACATTTTGGACATCTGCCTAATGATAATTCATCTATTGTAGGGAGTGCTAATCGCACCCTTCCTTCATGAAAGGCTAGATATGCATCAAATTTCCCCTTCTCTGATTCAAACCCTTTAATTAAATCTGTTTTTTTATCTTTAAAAAGTTTTTTTATTTGTTCTTCTGGAATATTCTTTCCCTTTATCTTTTTAGGAATAGACATTTCACAATTTGGATAAGTACTACATCCATAGAATTTTCCTTTGTTAATGATTTTTCCCTTTTTACATGTACAAGTGCATATTTCTATTTGTTTATTATGAGTATTTACCATTCTAATTGCCACATTACTATCTATATTCCCTAACTGTTCAACTACCTTTTCTACAAACGAATTTGTTTGCAAGACAAATTCGTTATAGTCCATTTCTTTATTTTCAATGGATGTAATCATACCTTCTAATTCCGCTGTATACTCAGGGTTTTTTACCTGTTCTACTGGGAAAGTGTCTACAAATGCTCTTCCAATCTCAGTCGTACTAATTTTCCCATTTTCAATAGCAATATATCCTCTATTTTCTAAGGTTGGGATGAATTTAGCTTCTGTTGCTACAGTCCCAATACGTTTTCCTTTCATTAATTCTTTCAAGTTTTGATCCTCTAATTTCTTTCCGGCTGACTCCATAAAAGTTAACATTGTACTTTCCGTATGTAATGCTGGTTTTTTAGATTTAGATGTTATTAATTCATGATTAACAATTAATAAACGATCATTTTCACTTAGCATTGGGATTTTAAATTCTTTTACGTCGTCTTCTTCTTCATCCTCTTGGAATACACTTAAAAACCCTTTTTCCTGTAAAAGTCTTTCCTTTGATACATATTCATTACCTTCTTGATCAACAAAGGATGCTTCACGCACAAGATATATAGCAGGCGGCATAAAATTGCTAATAAATCGTTTTACAATAAGTTCGTATAGTTTTTGCTCTAGTTCATTTTTATTTGCACCATCATATTTTTTAGTCGTAGGAATAACAGCATAATGACTATTAACTAATTCATCATTAAATGATGAATGTTTCTCAGAAACCGTTGAAATATCAATCATGTTTGCAAATTCTTTATAGTTAGATTCTTCTAGAACAGTGATTATTTCTTTTACTTTATTAACTTGTTCCCTTGGTAAATGTCTTGATGATGATCTAGGATAAGAAATAAATCCTTCCTCATATAGATGTTGAATATGTTTATTAGCGACTTCAGGACTGATCTTTAGTTTTGCTAAAGCATCCTTGTAAATATCCGTTAAATTATATAGTGATTTAGATTGTTTTTTTCTTTCCTTTTCACTAAATTCTTTTACGACTAACTGTGTATCTTTAATTCTAGTTGCTAATTGTATTAATGGAGCTGAGTCTAAAATTTGTTCTTCAGTTTTCATTACAGCTGTGCATCCTGGAGCTGTTAAGACTCTTAAATTATAAGAAGTTTGTTCCTTATAATTTTGTCTAGCTATTTCACGTTGGCGTATTTCATTAAGTAAGCACATTTGTACTCGTCCAGAACTTAATAAAAATTGATTATTAGCTAGTTTAGTTGTACATCCCCTGGTTATATTGATTCCAAGGGCATAATCTAAATACTGCCTTGCATTTGCTGCCGATGCTAACGCATCAAACTCTTCTCCTGGTAACAAGTTATTTAGCGCTGCCTCTAGTTCTGCTGGCTCATATGATGCTGTAAATATCCTTTTTTCATTTTTATCTACGCCTGCATAGCTATAAACTTCACGATAGATTAATTCTCCTTCCTTGTCCTTATCACATGAGTTAACCACTAAATCAACATCTTCTCTATTTAATAGTTCTACTAAGATATTCAGTTGTTCTTCAGTTTCTTCTATAACTTTAAGATGTGGTTCTAGAAGAATTGGCAAATGTTCAAAATCAAATTCTTTATACTTACTATCAATTTCTTCTGGATATTTTAATCTTAATAAATGGCCCTGGCACCAACTTACAATATAGTCCTCATTTTCAAAATAACCATAGTAAGGCATTGTGCCATTTACCTTTTTTAAATTTTTGAAACGTGGAGATTTTAATAGTTTCTGTGCTACTTTATATTTTTCTGCAATAAATAATGTTTTTCCCATCAATTTACCTCCTAAAAATTACTTATAATCCATTACTGGATGTTCATATAAACTAATAAACCAATAATCAACCAAAATGGAGCAACTAGTTTTAAACCATTGAAACATCCTCTAAAAAAAGCACCGTCATACATTATAAATTTCTCTCACTTGTAAAATATCTCTCAATTAAATTACTCCTTTTCAAAAAATAAATTTAGATTTAGATATTCTAAGCTATTTGCAAAATAGAGTTCTTTAAAGAACTATGTTGGGTATATTATACCATATAAAAATTAATTAATTAGGTATTTTTATCTATAAAATTAGGTGTTAATGAATTATTCATGTTCATCTTCACTTATATTTATAATTAGCTTGTATAAAATACAACTCAAATATCCTACCGATGCAATAAGTATAAAACTGTCTACAAGAAAATTACCGGTCATTTTTCCACCTTCATTTCTTCCCCCGTGATAATTTAAAGGTTTCTTGCTTTTAATTTATTTTACTTAAAAGGTTGTAGTACTGAAATATTTCCAAGTACTACAACCTTTTAAGTAGAGAAACTATTTTGTATACTTTCCAGAGGCTAACTTTTCTACAGCTTCTTGTTTTTCTTGCTGGCCAGCTGTAACATAAATTTTGGTTGTATTTATATCCGTATGTCCCATCAATTCAGCTACATATGAAATTGGAATACCTTTTTGTACTAAATCATGGCCAAAAGTATGTCTAAGTACATGCGGTGTTAGTTCCTCCAATCCCGTATGCTTACGAATTGTCTTAAAGATATTTTCTATTCCTACAACTGATAGTGGACCATTTTTTTGAGAGACAAAAAGATATTCTGTTTGATTTTCTTTAAAAGCTTGATGTATTTGTCTATGTTCTTTCCATTTATTAATGCTATTGACTACATCTGAATTCATAGGAATCTTTCTGGCTTTTCCACCTTTTCCATCCCGTACAGAAATAAAACCATCTTCAATATCATCTAGTTTTAATTTGGAAACCTCACTGACTCTTAATCCAGCCTGTAACATTATATTAACTATTGCCAAATTCCTATAGTTTTTCCAAGGATTTTTCTTAATTAATTCAACATCCTCTAGGTACCTCATAAGCCTATTTTTAGAAATACGATCAAGCCATTTAGCATCATTTTTATTTTGAATTTTAGGTTGTTTTACCATTGCACCTAGATTTGTCTGCGTTCTATTCGTTTCATATAAAAATTTGAAATATGGTTTTACTCGACCAATTTTTGTAGAAACTGTAGAAACAGATAATTGTTTTCCACTATTTGTTTTTGCAACTTCCATTAGAAATTGTTTCCACTCTTGAAGATCCATAGGTGTAATCGACTCTCCCTGGAATACAACCCCATTTGTATCTTCATACCACTGAATAAACTCTTTTAATGTAGTTTCATATTGCTTAATTGTATTCTCTCTTTTTCCTTGTTCTTTTAACCAAACTATATAATTTTCCATAAAACAATCACCTAACATTACCTTTCCCTAAAGGTATCACCTTCATTTATTCTCTATTTATAATCTGCTAATAACTACATGAATACTCCTTTATAGGTATATCTATTTCTTTACAGCTTACCAACTCATTTTTAAGATAATTGTACTACTGTCCTCAATTACCACTGTACTGTTAATACCAGCCGCTTTTAATTCATTGAGAATTAAATTCCATCTTTTACTCTGGTCTAAAACAGTTTCTTTAATTTCTTGTATTGTAAGCTCATTTTTAGTAGGTACTTCAAAAATTTGATTAATCCCTTTTTTATACTGTTTAAATTCTTTTTTTATAACTGCTATCTTCATTAACATTAACCATTTATAAAAAAAGGTTTCTTTTATCAAGTATTGAAAGCTAAATGTATTAGTATTTATGGAGTACGGAAATTTTATATTACTAAAACTAAACGTCACTTCATTTTTCTCTTTTTTCATTGCTTCTTGTATTCGAATTTTTAACTGTTCCGCTGTAAACACATTAATTAAAAAATTTTCAAAGGTGATTCTATATATTTCTACTAAATATTGCTTCTCATTTTGTACTTCTTCTTTTAGCTTAGATAAATCCGAGAAAGCAATACTTCCTGTATTATTTTCCATTCTTTCTCCCCTCATCTCAGATATTTTGTTAAGTATTTCTAAACAACCTGCTAAAAAAACCTTTCCTTTTTTGCTCACTAGATGCTATCAATTTTTTTGTTTCTTGCATTTCTCTTATATTTTGTAAGAGTAACTTATCTCGTTCTTCTGCCCTTTTTTCCCGTTCGTTCATCCGTTCTTCAAAGTATTTATGCTGTTCTTCAAGTTTTTTTAAAAGTGCTTTATTAAAATCTTCTTGCTGTTTTTGTTGTTCTAATATCTGTTCTAGCTTTTGAACTTCTATATTTATGGTCTGTAGATAGTTTCCAGGGCGTTCCTCTTCAGGAACGCCCATTGTTCTTTCTTCAGGATTCATACCTGCTACTAATATTTGTGCTGCTACTTCTAAATTTATACTTTTTTCTTGTACAAGTTCTTTCATTCGTTTCAAAACAATAATATCTTTATCAACAAAAGCCCTACTATTATTTCGGCCACGAATAAATATATATTTTTGATTTTCTAGAGCAATACACCACTTTCTCAGTGTACTATCCCCAATTTGTAATAGCTCAGAGATCTCTTTACTCCAATATCCCTGTTCGCTCATGTGTTCTTCTCCCTTCTCTTACTGTTCTTATTATACATGTTCTCTAAGGAACATGTTTTTCCTTTTAGTAAGAAAAAGTGAAGAATTTTATTTTAATCCTCTCTACTTTAAAATCCTTATTTACAATAATGTAAAAAATATGTTGCAGCCACATGATTTTCAATAGGAACCTGTTCTGTTCCTTCCATATTATACTTATATTCATTGCCTTTCACATCAAAAATTTTATAGCTTCTTTTCCCTTCTTTGATTCCTTCAATAGTAATAAAAATGTGCTTTTTAAAGGCATAAATGAGAAGATTATTATTTTCTTCTGCTTCTATACTTATCATTCCTATTTTGTTTACATCCGTATCCTCTAAAAATTGTTCTAAAAAAGAAAGCAGTTTAGTTATATACTTTCTATTTTTCTCTTTAGTCATTTTAAATATAAGTGAATCCCCTTCAAAATTCACATAATCATCCATCGTTCCAAAGTCGCCAAGCTTCTTTGCTATAGCAGTCGTGTCCTTATGTGATAATTTTCTATTTAAGTGCATGTTAATTTCTACCGTCATATACATATTTATTTTCCCTCTCTTGTTAAACGTTGATTATCTTCAGCAATTTTCATACAAAAACTTAATCTTTTGTGCCATATTTCAAATTTGGTACAAGATACATACTGGCTGATTTTTTTTAGTATAATAATTAATTCTTCACTCGAAGTCGCTTCACAACTCTTTGATACAATATAAAGCTTACTACTATTTTGAATATCTATTATGCTGGTAATTTGCTCTTTTATATTATGAACATTATCTAATTCACTATCCAAACAATTCAAGGATTCATAAATTAATTCATATAGATATTTTTGAAGAATTCTTTCTCTAAGCTCTGTTAGTTGTTCAGATTGAAATCTTATTTTTTCATGCTCTGGATGATATAATGTGAGATACTCTGAAAACATCTCTTTAGATGTAGAATACATTATGCCTAAATCATAATTTATAATAGCTGGTATAGATCCATTACGATTAGATAAAGGAATTAAGACATCTAAGTCTTTAAGCGTTTTCTCCCATTCCCCTAAATCTTCTTTCGTAATTTCACCCACATAAAATTTTTCACACTTACTTTTCGATATATCGCTGCCTTTATATAATCTCCTTAGATAGAACCAATTGCTAATATAATTACTTATTTTTTTTAGAAAGAAACATATCAACATTCCTATGCCAATCCAAATTAAGATTTTATTTAGACTAAAAAAGTCTGATTGCATATAGATTTATCCCCTTTCCAAACTTTTATTTTGGTTTCTAATCATTGTTTTTTCAGGGTTCTTTTGTATTGGTGTTACCACTGACTTAATAAGATTTTCGAGTTCTTTTGTATTTACATGGGATTTAATCATCGCATCCATCATTTCTCTTTTGGAAACTCTATTCCATTCAATTTTATAATCAGCATTTTTGGCCAATGTTCTAGTGAATTCACGTTGACTCCTACCATTTCCTTCTCGGAAAGGATGTAGTACATTTATTTCTGCTAGATAATGAGCTGCTCTTTCGGAAAACTTTTCTGGACTCATAACCTTCAAGTAATTTTCTTGTTTTAGTTGACCAAATAGTTCTTTTGCCCCTGATTCAATGAATCTAGCATCGCCAAAAGAAAAGAAATCTTTTGCTATATTTTCTTGTCGTATTTGGCCAGCAAATTCATAAATGTCTTCGAAAATATGTTTATGTATCTTTTTAAGATGATCAAGATCAAAATTACCTGGGATTGGCTTAATTTCTAATTCAGCGATTTTGGCCGTGGTTATCAATTTTTCTAACTCTTCTAATTCCGCTTGATCCTTAATACCAAATTTATTCTTTAAAACATCCGTGCCATCGTATGTGTAAAGAGATTTATTTACCATGTTTTCTAGCACGCTCCCTCGCAATTTTAATAAATGTTTCTTTTGTGATTTCTTTTTTCAGATAAGCGATAATTAATTTTTCATCAGACTCTGTAAATCTGAAACCTTCAATCTCCATAGATCCTTTTGCATTTTCATAAGCCTGCTTAATACGTTTGTTATATAATTCACTCATATTATTATTCCTTTCTGATTTGAACATCATTTTTTGATAAAACAATATTATTAATTTTTTCTAGATCCGATATAAAAAAAGATAATAAAGATAATAACACACAGTAAAAATAGTAATCCATAATCGCTAGATCCAGTAAAAAAAACATTTTTATTTAATTCTATTAGATATTCATCCTGAAATTTTGAGTATATATAATTGAAATTATTTTGATTAAACCTACAAAGTGTAAGTCCTATTAATGATGCTATTAATCCAACTAGTGATCCAATAAGAGCCTTTAAGTAATTTGTTTTTTTCTCCTTACTTTTATTATAAAAATAAAAGCATATCATTGTTAATGTACTTAAAATAAAGATTCCAATAAACACTAGAAAAATTTTTATCATTCCTGCTGCCATATTCACTTTCCAACTCCTTCTTATACAATTGTCATTCTCCCCCATCATCTTTAAATGATATTTTATTGTAAATTGTTTATTTCCTTAACAATTCGTTTCGTTCTTACAACTAACCAAAATTCTAATATCATGAAAATAAAAGGAACTACATAACATGCTATAATATATAGCCACACAGAGACATTAGTATCAAACAAATTCTTAGTTAAATTACCAAAAATAATACTGATAATTGCACCCATTAAAATAAGAAACGAACATAAAACATTGCTCCTAAGTTCTTCTTTCAAATCTTTCATAGTTTGAAATTTATTCATGATTCATCCCCTCATTTCTTTGCAAAATTTAAATTGTCTTACTTTGAATTAGGCTTCTTAAATAAGAACATGAACAACATAGCCATAGTCATAACCCAAAATACTACTTTTCCTATGTTTAATAAGTTAATTGTTTTGTTTTGCATGTTTGTTAATATACTTTCTGATACAGTAGGTACTGAATAGAAGTCTAAAGAGAATAAAAATGATATGGACTCACCAACACTTGTATATGCTTGTGCAGGAATAACCCAGAGTGCAATCAAAGAAGTCCATGCACTCATCCAAATAACTACACCCCAATCAGCTTGTTTTATGTTTTGAATAGGTCTTTTAATAATTTCCACCTGTTACCCTCCATTTTCGTATAAAATTCAAATTGTATAGAAATACCTTTATATCCTTGAATGAGAACCTGTATATGATTTTTCAATATCTTGACTTTCGCAATGAGGACAACATACCACTTCTCTATCCTTATTTACCGCAAATTCTTCCTCACATGATTCACAATAATAAACATCAATTAATAATTTCATTTTCATTCTCCTTTTTAATAAATTTCAAAATCTATAGGTTGTTAACCTTGTTGGAACTGGACTGACAAGACCAACTAGTGCTGGTAAAACAACCCTTACCCGCATTAACGGGCAATAGTACCCCCACCTGAAGGTGGATTTAACCCATGTGTTGGTCCATCTGTTTTTTAATAAAATTCAAATTTGATAAAAACTAGTATTCAACATCTTCATCCGGAGAAATTAGTTTTGCTTTACTCTTAGCTTCTAACTTTGTTAATTGGTCTTCTACAAGAAATAAATTTATTTTAGATGTTCTACGTCTAAATATTATGTCTTTACGCTTTTCAAAACAGTTGTTACAGCAATAAAGTCCATCCATAAGTTTTGCTGAGTTTATTAAAATAGACTTGTCACAACAAAAACAAGAAGTAGTTTCATCAGAATTTACTGGTTTTTTCAAAATTATCATTCCTCTCTCCAAATATCCAGCTTTCCCATAACCCGTTATAATTCCTCTGGTTTTAATAAAATCTTCACTTTATTTTTAAGAGCAATTTCCAAACCGAAATTACTATATTCTTCCTCAATAAAATGTTGAAGTGTGTCATATACACTACTTCTCCATATATCGTTACCGATCATCGGTTTAATTTTGTCATCAAGCTTCGTTAAAACATCCTTTAGATTACTTCCATTAGAAACAGGGAGCCATGAACCTTCATTACAGAAATAAAAACTCAATGCCGTACTTAATATACCTTCACCATCTGTAATCTCTCTTATTTCATATGTATGGTTTGGATCAGGTGCAACAATAGCCCATATACCTCTACTATATCTATCTTCCCAACATAGTAAATTCCAATCGTACTTTAATATTAATTCTTGTATTGCCTCCATTTTATAGCCTCCTATTGTGGAAAAAATGCATAAAATTCAATTTTGTACTAATCGAACTCCACTTTTTTGTAATTGTTCTTTGCAATATTTAATATGTTCCTCAATGGTTTATACAAATAAAAAGGTTTATTTTAAATTTCAACAGGTTTAGACACAGATAAATCACCTTGTAAATAAAATGAAATACCTTCATCGACAGTATCAAAAGGTATTTCCTCTTCAACAATGCCCCAAGATTCGTTATTACCAACTGCCTTTACCATTGCTGATAATTCATTTTCGGCTTCAACTATTTTTACAACATTATCCTCATCGTAAGGGCAAACCCCAACTGCATATTTTTTCATTACTCTCATCCCTACTTTTCTACAAAATTCAAATTGTAATACAATAACACTTTGGTTTAGTTTCTTAAAAACTCTGGGTTTTCATAGGTATTTCCTATTACTTCAACTCGTTCTAATAAATCTTGTAAATTCCACATATAAAAGTAAAAATCATTATTACTTTTACCTTGCACTCTTTTAGCCATGAATGCCGCTTTATCTTCCCTATATACAACTTGTCGTAAAGTATCACGCCAATAGAATAAATCACCTTCATAAATTTTCTTACCATACTTATCCTTTAGCCCTATGTATTGACCAACCGTTTCCCATTCAATCGGAACGCATCCATAACCTGGAGCTTCAATATAAGCTAATTCATCTTCATAATTTATAACTACGCTTCCATAAAACCATTTTGCATCACCATAATCTTTGATAGGCTTACCACGAAACTCAACTTCTCTCATTTTCGTTCCCTCCATTTTTATACAAAATTCAAATTTGATAAATCTAGTAAACAACATTTGTACAAATAACTTATTTTATAAAATGAAGAAATAAAAGCAAAATTAGACACGTAAGCATTCCTGGTAATGCCAACTTCAATGGATCAGGTAATTCCTTTTCAAAATAAAGAAAAATCACATTTACTAACAAGCACAGCATTATGAATAGAAATACAAACGCCATAATAATAATTGGCATTAATGAAAATATATTCATTTCATTTCATTTCTCCTTTCTACAATCTCCCAATAACCAGGTTCTGCTTCTAAACCTATAACTTTAGACTATCTAACCTTCTCCTTATCAAGATAAAGCATCATATTTCTAGACTCCCTGATCAAAGAACAACTAGCTCTAAATTCGTCTCGTTCCTCTTGTAGTTTATCTTGTAATAAAGAAATATCATCAATAAATGTAATGATTTTTTCTTTGTTATATGTTATTTCCTTATTATCTTTCATTTTTCACTTTATCCTCCATCCATTTTGCTAAATCGCTTAGGTTAATTTCTTCTCGTTTAACACCTGTTGCCGCAATATAAGGTTCGACAACAAGCTTGCTCAATTCACTATTTGGATTTTGGCCCTCTCTAATCATTTCAAAAATTATCTGCATTTGTTTCTCTCCTTTTGAATAAATTATTTAATTTATATATTAAATTAATGTAAATTAATATATAAATTGAAAAACTTTAGTCATGTATTATTTCTTTTACAAACTACATTAACTAATTATACCTTTAACTTCTTTCTAAAACTAATTTGTTATTTATCGTTTTTATAATTCTATTATACATTGTTATTTATCGTTTTTCAATAGAATTCCACATAAAAACGATAAATAATAAATATTATTTATCGTTTTTATCCATTGGTTTTTAATAAGCAATATTAGAGTTTTTCAACCTAATTTCAATAAATAATTAAAAATGGTATATGTAAATATTAAGCTTTATAATAAATAATATAAACATTTTCTAGAAAGGATGATTTTATGAAACATATTAAATCTACACTACCAATTCAATTGTTTGAGAAAAAACATTTTAATATTGTAGTCGCTGGAAGAACAATGGCCACAATAGAAATATTATGTTTTGATGAAAACGAGTATGCTGCTCAAGCTAAAATTATTGAAACTAATAAAGAAGTTAGTACAGCTGTTTGTAATCCCTCTTGTTTTAAAACATTAGATGATGCCCTACAAGAAATTGTAAATTTAATTGATGAAGAAATTAAAGATAATGATTGGGTAAAAAAAACCATAGTAAATACAAAATAATTTGGAGGAACTATATATGGAAAACAAAGCACTATTAGATGAAATTGAACAGCTAAAACAACAAGTTGCACATTTAACATTTAAGCAAAATTTATTATTTACCAATGGAAGTGTAGAACGATTAGTATTTGATTACGATCTCACTCAAATACAATTCACACAAATAATGGATCTTATGGACGAATACAGAAAAATGATTGGTGAAGGTAGACAAGTGTCTCATCATGAGTTTGAAATGCAAATAAATGCTATTGTGCCTGATCACGGTTATCATTTTGCTGAAGCTATTACTTATGCTTTTTGGGAAAACAAGCGTTGGGAAGAAGTGTTTAACGAGCTTTATAGAGGTATGGAAAAATACAAATATGTTAAGAGAGAGATTTAGTAATGTCTGTATGGGATATTGTAAGTAATACTAATAATGCAGTTAGTATAGTTAGTAGTGCCATTGCTATTGGTTCTGCTGCATGGGGTACATTTAGCAGTAAAAGAGCCTCAACAGCAGCTAATACAGCAAGTGCTCTTCTAGATAAGTTAAATGATCATAAAAAAAGATCTGAGCTAGAAAAAATACTTCAAGTGGTCACCACTAGTATTTCTGAAATAAGGACTATTGGGAGTGAAAAATTTCGTGATATGCAAGCTCGTGGTACTAACTATCAAAGTAAGTATAGTGAGCTAGCGAAACAGATTAGGGATATATGCAATGATACTTCCACTATACATAATGATATTACAGAAAAATTACTACTTATTGAAGTAGAATTAAATGGTTTTAGCCGTCAAGAATCAGCACTCTCCCTTGATGAAGAAAATGAAATTTTAGCTAAATTAGACAAAGTTCTACAAACTGCAAAAGTTAAATATGATGAAATTGAGGGACGTTTAGCTTCATAATTTACCTGGTGTTTTATCAAATAATTGAAAAGGTAGCTGTGAATTACGGCTGCCTTTTGTTTTTAAATCAACGTTTTGAAAAAAGGGGGGTCTTAATGGCTCAATGTATTAAACAAACCGGTCCCACTTGTGGAATTTATGCTTTTATAAATGGAATGTACCATATTAATCAGAAGAAAGATGTTTCAAAGGAACAAGCTGATAAAATGGTGTATTCATTCTTAGAGGCTAATATTGTTAAAGATGACTCAAATATTAAAACAGGAACTACTTTTGTAGGTGAATTTTTTGATTTTGAATCGTATATCTCCTTTCTTAATAAAATCAAAAATACTTTCATCTATAAAAATATCGATTATGATATTAAAATTAAAGATGTTAATTATTTAGATGATATCAGTGTTATTGAGGACATACAAAAACAAAATTGTTTTGTCTTATTCAGCATTGCTACCCCTATTTCCTGGTGGAATCCGATTAAATTATACAGATTCTTAAAAAAAGGATCTATGATTTCACATTGGATTCCCTTATATGGCTATGATAATAAAGAAAATAAATTTATTGTTGCTAATAGCTCTTCTGGAAAAATTAAAGGATTTTCTTTAAAAACATTAGCTAAAAAAAATAAACGGTTAAAAAGTACTACGTTTTATTGGAAATATTATAAGCGATCTAAAAAGCGTTTTACATTTAAAAAAAATCCCATAGAGGATTTAGTGCAAGCTCAATTAAAAAGTAAGAAGGATTTTTTAGATAAAGGTATCCTCATCCCAAAGATTAACCATACATCTGGGAAAATAGTTATTGTTAAAAAAATAGAAAAATAGGGTACGTGAAATTATCGAATTATCTATACTGTTCTTATTCTTCGTTTAAATACATTTTCTGTCCTTCTAAACCAAAACCATGGATATTCCTTTGAAACACGCATATAAAGGAATCTGAAAACCCATTTTTTATTTGTCTTCTGAAAATAGGCATTTTCACAAAAATAAAAGCAGATATTCTATAGTTTGACTATAAAATACCTGCTTTTATTCTTTATATTAAACATATAGCAATTGCCGATCCCAATAGTATCATTCCAACATTATTTAATATTTTTTTGAACATAATATTATTTTCTTACCCTTCTATATGTTATATTCCATGCATTTAAATCATTCATCTTTAATTCTTCTGAAGTTAAATTTTCCTGAGCATAAATAAATAGGCTAAATTCTATCGTCTCACCCATTGTACACTTTGCTTTGGAATGCTTTTTATCTATTAATTGATGAGTATCGTTTTTTAATAATAATGATCTATCTTTACGTCCACTTATCTTTTCTTTTTGAATTAAAATTTGTCCCGCCAAAATCTGTGAGAAATATGTATTCACAATTTTATCTAAGAAAAACTTATCCTCTTCTTCTTTTTGAGAAGTCTCTTTCCAATTCAAATATTTAATTAGCTTCATTGCTTCGGGCCTAATTCTATATTTTTTTATACTATAATCTTTAATATCCATACCATATTCCTCATTTTCTATTTTTCATTCTCCTTTCAGTATAAGGTATCTTACATGTTCTTTAAAGCACTTATAAAGGGACAACTATGTATTTTTATACCACTAATCTCTATTAAAAAAACTAGGGTCTGAAATAAACTTGACTTAAACCACTACGGGTACTTGAAATAGATACTTTCTTTACACCGACTCCACTTTGAATCAAATTGAATACTTTATATTCATACTCACCTTCAATTTTAAAATTTAAAGGTTGGTTAAAGTCTACTTTACCTTTTGTATAATCCATTTTCCATTTATCAGAATCCATATTCCAATCATCAAGTTTCTTTTTTACTTTCTCTATAACTGTTGGTGAAAATTCTCCTTCACGTTCAGCCAGACTTACTGCATACTCACTTAGCTCATTCGCTTTTGTATTATATACAGTATGGCCAGCAAACTCAGCACCAAAGAAAATTATTGCCATTAACGCAATGAAAAATAAAACATACTGTATTGCCTCACTCACTTAATCTCGGCCTCCTTTTTCTAAAAAGAAAGGGTAGTTATAATAAACTACCCCTCTTGTATAACTTACACTAATATTATTCTATTATTTTCCCCATCCTGAAGGTTCTACTTTAGATCCTTTTGTAACACTTACAAAGAAGTCAGCGATATTTCCTGTTCCTGTTTTCATTGCTACTAATAGAATTGTTAAAACTACTAGAGCAACTCCTACACCAATATACATCCATACTGCTTTATCTGTAGTTTCATCTGAAGATTCATTTAATAACCATGATTTACTTTTTCTTAATAGATCTTTTCCCTTGTTTAAAAATCCTGTTCCTTTTTTTGTTTCGATTGCTAATGTTTTCATAATTAATTTCTCCCTTTGGTTTGTATTTTTTATAATAATTGCATATAGCAATTTATTAATTTATTAATTCCTTCTATTAAAACAGATTGACGAATTTATCAAATATAGAAACAAATGATATTCCCATAATTAAAATAACCATGCCTAGATAAGCAAAAATAATATATTTAGAAACTAATCCTGGTCTCATTTTAACTAACTTATCATGAGATTCAGATTGTAGTTTTTGCATTACTTCAATTTGTGCATTTATGATTTCTTTACTTTTTTCTTCATCCATCTTCATAGATTGCTCTAGAGCTACCATAAATTGATAAGCGGATGGAATATTTAGTGCTTTTGCAAATTCTATATAAGGCTCATGGCTACCAGGTTCCAGTTCTAATTTAGCAACCAATTCCTCTGCATAAGGTTTTATACTATCAGATGCGTACTCAATTGATCTTTTTGTCGCTTCAAAGGCTGAAAATTTAGAAAGCATAAACCCTAGAGGAATCATGAGCTCTGGTAACTCTAGCTCCAACCTTAATTCCCTAGACTTAATGATACTGTTCAATCTTACGTTTTCATAAAAGAAAACCAGAGCTGAAATTATTAAGCCTACTGTTAAGATAATTAGCTTATATTGTGGAAATATCCATGCATATATAAGCGCAAATAGGAAAACAAATATTGATATTACTAATTTTTTTAGCAAAAATTCAATTGGTGTAATCTTTAGATTTGCTTTATCTAATTTTATATTTAGTTCCTCTTCCATTCTTTGAGGTATCCAATTTTTTTTAAGCTTTAGAATTGGTTCAAAGAGCATGAATAGAAATGTTCGATTTTCCTCATTCTTCCTATACCGTCCTATATATTTATGTATTTGAAATTTTTTATTATTTCTTCTTTCAAATGCATAATCCACTACTAAATATATTAGTGAGAACAGCAAGAGAAACAGTGGAATCGTGGTTAATAGATTCACTTTATCCCCTTCTTTAACTTATTTTATTTATACCTTCTGTTGGATCATAGAATGAATGTTGCTCGACTTTAACTGCACAGATAATGTTTACAAGAATCATTAATGTAAGTATTATTTTCCCTGTCGGTGTCCCTGCAAAAGCAATGTAATCATCTGCTGTAACTGCTAAAAACATGAATGGAAATGATGCTGTCATAATAGCAATTTTTTTAAATGAAGATCGTTTTGGCTCCATTCCTGCTTTTAATTTGGCTTTATATATCTTTTTTTGCTGAAATTCATCCGCTATTCTCATTAACAAGCCATCTTCATCTTTTCCTGTTTTAGAGATAAGATCCAACATGTCATGAAATAACTTAAGATTCTTGTATTTATACTTGTTAATCAGCGGTTCAAAAGATTCTTTAATACTAGTTCCTTCTAAATGTACGATTAAACAATTTTCAACATCTTCTTTAATAGGTGACTGCATTAAAGGCAATATACTTTTAATCGCAAAGCTAGGGTTTTCATATGCTGACATCGCATTTGCAAGTGAATTTAAGTACAACATCAACTGTTCTTCAACATATAGTTCATATCGTTTCTTTTTATAAAACATCATAATTCTCGGTAAAACTAATCCTACTATCACACCAAAAACAGCAAAATTCACCGAGATAAAAAACCCATAAAATATTATTACCCCAATTAATGAACCTACAATTAAAAGCATACTATAATCTTTAATTGTTAAATTCCAATTGAATTCTTTACCCTCATGAATAATCTGATTAGGGCTAATCCACTTATATAATCCTTTTTTCTTAAGATATGCAATAAATTTACTATCCTTTGATTTATTATTTAAAACATATTTCAATGCATTTTTCTTTTTATTTTGTATGCTATCTAGATTCGCATTGATAACATAATAGATGGCTGCAATCATAATTAAATATGGTAAATATTTAAGATACTGCAACTGCTGCCCCTCCCTTAGGTAGGTCTTCTTTCTCCCTATCCTTTTGTAAATCTTCTAATTGTTTAGTAAAAACTCTGGCCTTTTTCATCTCTTTAATTCTGAAATCACTTAAATAGCCAGTCTGTTTATGACATCCATCTACTTTGAATCTAGTTCTACCTTTTTCATCTTCATACTCTGTTTCTGCTTCTATATCAAAAGAAAATAACTTATTGTACTGTACTTCCCCATTTTTATAACCTGTGTATTCAACTATTTCCGTAATTCTTCTTGTTCCATCCAGTGTTTGTTCTAGATGAATACCGAAATCAAAGTTATTTGCTACACTTCTATATAATGACTCTAATGACATATTAACTTTCTCTGAACACATGTCTACAACCCTTTCAATACTATCAATTGCACCAAAAGAATGTAATGATGTCATAACTGGGTGTCCTGTTTTGGCTGATTTAACCATACTCCAAGCTTCTCCACCACGAGACTCCCCAATAATTAGCCATTTTATAAATTGGCGTAGTGCGGATCGGTTTAGTCGATCTAAGTCAATAACATTTTCAACCCCTTCTTTTTCTCTTGTTATCCAAGTTTTAATGTCACGGTCTGGATAAATAAATTTTAAGAAGACCTCCGGGCTATCCTGGACCATCAGAACTCTATCCAATTTAAAAATGTAACCCACTAAATACTTTAATAATTCCGTTTTACCTGCTCCTGTTGATCCTGAAATTAATATTCTACTGCGTGTTCTCACAATAGCTTTCAATAAATCTATCATAATTTCATTTGCTTGCTGTGTTTCTAAAATCGACTCTCGACTAATTCTTAAACCCTTAGTAAACTTACGAATCGCAAGTGAAATACCCTCTTGTGAAATATCAAATCCCATTAAGTTAATGCGCATGTTAGGGAAAAAAGCATCACACTCTGGTTTTGAATATGACCAAGTTTGCCCAGATGCATATGCAAACTTATAACATAATGTTTCATATGCTTTTCTATCTTTAAACTTAATATCAGAAAGGTACTTTCCTTCCTTAAGATCAGTAATCCATATTTCATCATAGTCATTACAAACAATATCAGTTACATTTGGATTCTCTGCAAAAGCTTCCAAAATATCTAAACCAGCTACAGCATCCACTAATAATTTGGTTAGTTCATCTAGCGAAAACCCTGGAAGATTAGGTTTTTCAATAAGATATTGAGAAACCACTTTCCTTAGTGCAGCTTTCTTTTTTTCATCACCAAAGGATTCTTGAAGTAATGATTTATGTTCATTTTTCAAGAAATCTTTTACTTCTTTTAAATATTCTTCCGGTAGTTCCTTTTCATGATTAACACCTATACTATTACTTGCTTTAATAGTATAAATATACTTCTCAATATCAATTTTTTTCTTTTTCCCTGGACTATGACCATACTTCTCTAAATTGATAATATTTTTCTTTACGATCTCCATAGTTTGTTAATGCCACCTCTTTTTTCTTCTTGTTTAATGAAGAAACCAAGTTGACGAGAAATAGTTTTCAAATGCAAATCAATTATAGGAGAGCCCACCTTCAAAGCAAATTCAAATTCAGCTCGTTCATTGCAATACGGAATGCATTCAGAAATATTTAACTCAGTTAATTCTCCGTAAATATCCTTACCTATATTACTACTACAAAGATTAAATACTTGTATCCATTTCTTGTATTGTAAATCAGCTTGTTCAAAGACATTTGTTAATTCCATATATCTCGATAGATATTTAGGGCTACCATTCAATACATTAATCACATATTCACATTTACGTAATATTGGTAATCCAAAAATATCGTCAATTTCACATGGAAGGTTAAAAATAACTGCATCGTAGTCTAAACTCTTGATTCTATTCATTAATTTTTCTACGAATTTAATGATAATTTCTTCGCTATCATTTTGAAAATCTGGAAATTCGGATGCTTGATACTCCTTTGGATAAACTAGTAAATCCAATGAACTGGGCAACCAATCAAATTGTTTTGTGTTACTATGAATATCTTTTTTTCTAAAAATGTAATTTTCAAGATTTAATTGATTATACAAAATAGCTTCTTCCATAAATTTTCCCATATGTCTATCACCAAGAAATATTTGGGTTTTATTGGCAAACGAAGGATTTGAATAATCTAACTCAACAAACAATACTTTATGTTGATTTTCTGCAATTATTTTTGATAACGCATGAGATAATGTAGCCTTACCAATATTTTGCTCTATACCAAATACGCCGATAATTTTGGGATTATTACTCCCCATGTCTATCCCTCACTCTCTTATTTCACTTTGTACGATTGTTTTTGTATCCATTTTACAATTTGTTCATCTGCTGTTTTTTCAACATTTGTTTTATATGCTGTTCCACTTGCAACAGGGATTATTTTCCCAATTAATGTACCTTGATTTAGCAATGTATTTTCTTCTTCATTCACTGCGAATGTATAAATCTTTGCCATAGGGCGATTTTTCGCTTCTTCTTTTAAGCTATCCTGATATGAACCTTCCACATTTATAGTTGCAGGATCAAAAACATTTGCTGCATTACTATCTTTAACCGCTGTTACTCTTACATGTTTTGCAATGCGGCCAAAGATAGGCTTTTCTACAACCTCACCTTTTTCATCTTTATCCTTAACTGTTCCCTTAAAGTACAGATCCACGTGACTTTCGGGAATAATACTATTCCCTGAAGAAGTCTCAATATCTACTAATAGAGGAAATGCCACTTCACTTGGTTTTAAGTTTAAAATAGCTGCATCTGGAAGCTCATCTTTAGATACCACTTTATTCTTAAAAACATATGAATTCTCGACTAACCCAAAACCATTTACAGTATATTTCCCTACAATGTCATTCGGATTTTTAATCGCATTAGGGGGAATGGAGCTATTTGATACTTCACGTACTTGTAACATATCTTTGGTTATCTTGGTTCTAGGTGGAATATCAACCTTAGTAAAATATACTTTTTGTAAATTGACCTTGCTAGAAACGGCATAATTCTCGTATCCAACAATCGCAACTACTAATCCTATTGAAGCTGCTAAAGTAATAGCTAACTTCTTAGGCGTACTCTTTTTTTTCACATCTTCCAACTCCTATTAATTAGGTTTTTTCAATTTTTTTGCTTCAAATATAATGTTAGCAAATTGTCGAACACTAGCTTTTTCATCTTCTTCTTTTAGGTATTTACGTATCGGAAGATCAAAAGTGTTATAAGATTCTACAGCAAGCATGGATGGCTGAGAAGCAAGAGCATATATATGTAATTGCTTCTCACCATCACTTAGATTTGATTGCTCTACATACTGTCTCACAAGAGCCTCTTTTACTACATCCTCATTAACTGTAACTTCTTCATCCACCCTAACCTGTCCCATATTAATACCCTGGCTCATAGCGCTTGCTGCTGCCTGTTCTAAAGTTCTGTCCTCATTTGTATCAGCTGCAAACAAATAACTTGAACTTGCAATAAACAATGTAAATCCAAGCAATACAAGAGCCATTATTACAAACTTAGGGGCACTCAATTACATCACCCTTTTTAGGTTATTTAAGGTTAAACTTGCTAAAGAATTCACTATTTAAATCCACATTTAATCCATGAGATTTATTATATGCTTTAATAGATTGGTAAATTTCAGGACTAATTTTATAAGATTCTTTATGATAACCTGGAGGAATATCTTTAGGATTCGGATATTTCCAATTTGTCCACCAATTATTTAAACTTGTTAACATTGTTTCTTTTCCTTGCCAATTCCATCCCACCTTATCAGGGAATGGATTACTCGGATTTACTGATCTTCTAATAAAATCATCTTCGCCCTTTTTATTTCCAATAAATGAACCTTCAATCATCACTTCGCCAGTTAGACATAAGTTTAATTTATTTACTCCAGCATTATAAGATTTAATATTAAAAGCATATTTCCCATCTTTTTGATCAAAAGATGTATACCACTTTCGACCACCATTTAGAATTATCTCTTTTGGATTATAAGCTGGGTGATTTTTATAGTCTTTATCAAAGACATTACCTGAAAACTTTTCAACATATGTCATTGGGAGTGACCAAACCGATTCACTTACAGAATTTTTCGTCTTTTCCATTTGCACTTTATATCCATCATCAACTTTTGGATATTGCAAATGCTTAGTCATTGTTGGGAAAAATGAATCTGTATTTTTAGGCCCTGTTGCACTACTTTTAGGATCTTCATTAGAATAAGTTGTTTTCACCTCATAACTAAATCCATATCCCGATCTCAATGTTTTTCTAGATAAATTAATTATCTCACCTGTCAGATATTCATAGAGATTATCCTTTGTTCCCTTGTCATTTATTGTTCTTACTACAGCATGAATACTAGCTTTTTCTCCAGGCCGAGAACATAATGACACTTGATGACTAGATGTGTATATAGGTGTATCTAGTTTATTATTCTTAAAGTTCGTCTTTTTAACATCTTTACTGTTATCATATTTTCGTGGTATCGGATTAATTTCAGCTTCTATTTGACCAGATCTTTTTAATGACCAATCAAAGCTTATGGTTTTACTCTCTCCTTCCTTTAAGGTAACATTCTGCGCCCCTACCCTATCACCATCAAAACTTAAGGTGACGTTAGGTTCTGTTGAATTGTACTGAGCTTCTAATGTTTCAAGTCGTTTTAATTTATTTGTTTCGCATTCTAATTTTTCTTCCGCTTTCTGAAGTCTTAATAGAATACTATCTAAACGTTCTTCCCACCATGAACAATCTCTTGGGTAACAATGCTGTTTTCCTTTTTCATCCACATAGCAAGTTTGATCCAAACGACATGACTTTAAATTAGACCGTGTACTATCTCTATCATCTTTAAGACTATTTACTTCTGATTGTAGAGAGTTAATCTTCTCTTTTAATTCACCCCTATATTTATCCCTTTCCTCTTTAAAATTGGCTCTAGATACTTTTACAGGGGTAGAAATATTTGTTCCTTTTTCTGCTGTTTCTCCTTCAATTCGATCTACAGCAAAGTCCATTTTATACTTAAAATCATCTTTGCACATATTATCATCCGGATTAGTAGTTGGTTTATCATCGCAATCCCCATCGACTGTAAAGGTAGTTGTTTTTTCCTGGGAAGTCCTTTGAACACCATCTAGAACCTTTATTTTAGCAGTAAATCTTCCACACAACTCAGGTTGCCACCCTATTGGATTCACATTGTCATTTACAAAGTGACCTGATTCTTTCTCATTCGCTTTAGATGGATTACTTTTTGGTTTCGAGCGCATATATCCGTTTTTCTTATCTACCAAATCCCCATCTTTATAAATTTCTAAGAACCAATGTACCCGGTTTCTTTCCCCAGCACTTTCTTCGTATGGATTAGTCGTGGTACTATTCGGGTCATTATCTGTGTAACCTTTGTTTTTTGAAACATATTCATAGCCCTCTAGATCAAAAAACACTGGATTTGATTTGGAGCCATTTGTTGCACTGAATTTAGTTATATCTGGGAAACTCGTCCTGACAATCCATATGTTATATGGATTAATTTCCCTACTTAAACCTGCACCAGCATATCCCCCACTTAAATAAGCTATATCTCTTATCCAATAAAAATTACCATATCTTTTACCTGTTTCTTCATGGGATATAGTATGTTTATTTATATTACCTAATACAAAATCTCCATTACCAAAATAAATATTGGATACTATAGAAGCATTCATTCTTTCCACTTCAGTGACCATCCGATTACCTATAGGATTTCCACTCCCTATAACTCCATCATTAATTAAATTGACAAAAGGCTCTGAAGATTCAGTGTTTTTAATCAAGTTTTCATGATGATTACCAAAATTAAATGCACCATTATACAATGCTGGATAATGTATGTCAGCTGTATAATATATATTCTCACTTCCTGGGGGTGTATATCCTTTACCTGGTCGAAGTAACTTACCAGGTATTTGTAACTGCCTAGAAGTTAGTTCCGTATCTGGAGTTCCATTATAGAATGGAACATCATTATTTCTAGCACTAGCTGCATTGGGAACTAGTAACGAGAATATAAATATCAATAAAAACAACAAAGGTCTTACTCTATACACGATTTTCCTCCTTTCGTGTATTGGTGGCATACGAACTAGTTTAATTTATTTTTATCTAGTTCGTATGCCATAAATTAATTTAAATTATTTAGATTCTACACGGATATAAAGCATTTGATCCGCTGTTGATAGCCCAATTCTTATTTTGTTATTTTCTTTTTCATAGTTACTAATTTTATGAGTTGCTACTACACTATCAATCTCTGAATCTAAGTTAAGTGATGGATTTAATAGATTAACCCATTGTTTAGCAAGTTCTACAGTTGCAGCGTTATTTCCTAAAAAGTAAATTTCGAATTCATCTTTATTTACACCTTCAACTAAAAATTGTGAATTAAATGTACCTGCTGGTAAATACATTCCCTGGTCTTTAAGTGCTACTGATACACCAATTTCATTAAATTTCAAATTTGTACCGTATGTAGAATTGACAGATTTAACAATGTTTTGAGCGCCACTTGAAACTGATTTTTGAGCAATCGGTAAATTATTAAATGCTGTTTCATTAAACTTTGTTTCTGGTGTTGTTAACTCCTGGTTTAACCCCTCAGGTAATTTTTGTTCTGGCTTTGTTTCTGGTTTTTCCTCAGGCTTTACTTCTGGCTTAGTCTCAGGTTTTTCCTCAGGCTTCACTTCTGGTTTAGTCTCAGGTTTTTCCTCAGGCTTCACTTCTGGCTTAGTCTCAGGTTTTTCCTCAGGCTTCACTTCTGGCTTAGTCTCAGGTTTTTCCTCAGGCTTCACTTCTGGCTTAGTCTCAGGTTTTTCCTCAGGCTTCACTTCTGGCTTAGTCTCAGGTTTTTCCTCAGGCTTCACTTCTGGCTTAGTCTCAGGTTTTTCCTCAGGCTTCACTTCTGGCTTAGTCTCAGGTTTTTTCTTTTCTACTACATTAATAGAGTTATAAAGGAACTGACTATATGCTTCACGTGTTACATGCATTTGTGGTGAATACATATTACCTCCTGTACCAATTGTAACTCCATTTTCTTCTAATGCACTGATTGCACCATAAGCCCAAGAATTTGTATCAACATCTGCAAATTTTGTTGTTTTCGTACCCTTAAATTTAAAAGCATTTGTAAGTACTTGTGCCATTTGCTCACGAGTTAAAATATCATCTGGGCCATATTTCCCATCACCAAATCCACTCACAAGTCCAGCTTTAGCAAGTGCTAAGATTTCTTTCTCAAACATATGTCCTTTAATATCAGTAAATGGATTTTTGAAGCCAGCATCTGCATCCGCTGGTTTTACGTATGTATAAATCATACGTGCTACTTGTCCACGAGTTACATTGTCACCAAAACCAAAGACATTATTTCCATACCCTTGCACTACTTTACGGTTTGTTAAATCGTAAATTGCCTTCGTTGACCAATGATTTGCTGGAACATCATTATATTTTAATGAATCTGTATTATCAGCTGCACTAACTGAAGCTCCTGTGCCTAAAACTGCTGTCCCCATAATAGTCAATGCTGTTGCTGTAGTTAATAATTTCTTTTTCATAATTTATTTCCTCCTTTTTAATTCCATTATTCTAATATACAATCATTGCGTAAAACCAGCAATGCATTCATCTATTTCAATGATATTAGAATTAATGGTATAACACCCCCTAGCACTGAAATAGCTGCCGGCAAACAATAGTACATACGAGTTACCTTCCACCCATCTGTCACTAGCGAGATATTCATTTTTTTAAATTTAATACTGTGATATCCAGTTATTGTTTTAAATCGTATAAAAGATTTGAAAAGCAATAACAAAGTAATAAATCCTGTCAAAATTGAAGAGCACATGAAAATTGCAATATGCACCATTAATGCGGTATATAATACGCCTTCCTCTGGGCTAATTAGGAAATAAAACAAAGATGCAACAATAATCATCTTCGTGTCACCAGGAGAAAAACGAATTAGTTTCATATTCTCTCGCAATATCCCTACAACTAGTGAAACGCAAACTACACACATTAGATCTAATAATTTTATATGAGTTATTACGCCCAGACAGATACAAAGAACTAAAAATATAAGATGCCAGTAACCTTTAGTTTTTAAGTACAGAAAATCTGTATAAATGTTAAAGAGCATATATGTAATAAACAGCGAAACTATGAGTAGACTCATGTACCAACCCCCAACTACTCAAAATTAATTATTAGGTATTTGTAACTATATAAAAATTCTTTTATTAGTTATATATTACTAATAATGTTCCTTTAGGAACATTATAGCATATTTAAAATTAATGTACACATTTTTTACAAATAAAATTTATCAATATAAAAAAGAACTGAAATATAGGTGTTCACAAGGACTATCAACCTATATTTCAGTTCTTTTTTTATAAATATTAAATTAAATTCACTATATTTCACTTCTTAAAAAATCTATTAAACAGAGAAGTTTTCCTCCCCTTCTTATAGTACTTATTACCTATAATCTCTTTTATTATAATATCCATACTATCTACAAATTCTTCATCTATATCTTTATGCTCAAATGGAATCCTACCATCGTATAGACAGTTATATGTAATTACGGGATCTATATGCGGAATATTTATAACTCCTTCTAATCCTAGAGAATTACATAAGCCTTTACCATCTACCCCTTTATTCATCTTATTAAAGATAAAATATATTGGGTGGCCTTCCTGCTTTAATTTTACAAAATTCATTACTTTATCTATTTCCTTGGCGATTAAATAAGGTTGAGGATCTATTATAATAAATATATAATCCATATAGCTAAATGCATCTAGTGGTACATTCTCTCCAAAGTCTACAATATTAATTGGCTTTTTCTCAAAATGTATTTGTTTTATTAATTCATTAATTCCCCACTCACCAATTTTACTTTTTCTAGTATCAGCTACATTCCAATAAATATCAAAGACCTTATTATTAAACTCCCTGTTTCCAATTTCATTTTGTTTAATCATGTGAGGAATTGACATGAATTGATTATCCTCTTCTTCGTGTTCATGTAGTAACAATGTATCAAAAAAATACGGATTTATTGGTGGTTCTATTATAGAAATTGCTAGATCATAATCACTCATTGCCATTGCAAGATTCATAGACACAAAACTACTACCTGATTTCGAACTTAAACCGCATATTGCTATATTTTTATTTGCAACGGATACTACCTCGGTTTTTGTTTCATAAATTTTTTTCTCTATAACCTGCTTTTTTGTAAGTATCTTGGTTTTTATCTTTTCATTAGAAGTAGAAAATTCATTTCCTACTTCATAATGCCATCTAACAACATCAGCATATGTTGTATTCCTCTTAATATGCTTTTCTATTAAAGGGGTGAAGTTTTCTCGCTCCTTCCCTTTTTCATCTATAGTTTCAGTCGATAACGGTATTACATCTGTAATGCCCATACTCACAACAGCTGCTACCGTTTTATCGCCTGGCTCTTTATCTATCGCTAATAATACAATTCTTATAGATGGCTTACTAGCACGAATAGATTTAATTCCAGTTATCAAACTAGCACTATCTGTAACCCCTATATCAATTAAAAGTAGCTTTAACGAAACCTGAGCTGCTGAAAAACAAGCTTGCTTAAAACTATCTTCTTCAAATTCACCAATTTTTATAAAAGCAGCCTCTCTTTCGAGAGCAGCTTTTATCTCTTCAACAAATTTAGGACGTGCTATAATACCATCCATCCTTACACACTACCTTTCTACAAATGAATTTCATAATGCTCACATTTCCAACCGGTATCAGTTTTAATCCACTCAGCCTTTACACTAATAGCTTGTACATAAATGGATTGAATATCATCCGTACCTACATCATATGTAGTCCTATATGTTGCATAAGATGTAATCTTAGTTTTTTCACTATTTTTCGCTATTGCCCTAAGCTCTTGGATGTCTGTTTGCTTAACCTTTAAATCTTCTTGCTTTCTTTCTTTTATACTTAAAAAATTCTTTTTAGCCTCACCAATCAAATACTTTTCAAATTCCTCGGATTTACCTTCAGACATCTCTTTAATAAATCCATTCATTTCTGTTTTTACCTCTTCTTCTGAATGGAATTTCGCAATTTCATTTTTTAATTGTCGATTTTCTCCATAAGTATATATAAATAAATAAGAAACCGTCATAAATAATATGACTGCCACGCTTATAATCACTCTACTTTTCAAATTGTCCCTCTCCTTTTAGATACTTAACGAACAATTCGTCCACCACCGTAATATTGTCTATTCCAATATCCTTCAAATACATTATCAATTTTTATACCCGAACTGTTTGAATTAATCATTTTCCCATTTCCAATGTACATTCCAACGTGTGTGACTTTTGGCCCTACGTATGTTCCATAGAAAAATACAAGATCCCCAGGCTGTAATTGTTCTTTACTTACTCTTGCTGTGGCATTATATTGTTCTTGCGCTGTACGTGGAAGATTTATCCCAGCTGCCTGTCTAAAATTCCACTGCATTAAACCACTACAATCAAAACCTTGTGCTGGATTGGCACCTGCCCAAACGTAAGGTCTACCAAGGAATTGTGCCATAGATGTATATACTTTATTAGCATCAAATTTTTGTCCGCCACTTCCATCTAAAACTATACCTCCACCTTGATTTCCAGCTTCACAATTCATCGTTAGTCCACCCAATGAATTTGCTATTTGTGTTGTTACAGGTACCCAATCTTTATTCATTCCCTGTGGGTCATTACTTGCCCCCACTGGAGCATATTTACCACCAATTTGTGTAATTGTCGTAAGGCCCTGTGAAATATATAATTTATATAAATTTCTAGCCATAAAGTCTAATCCCTCATGTAAAGTAGAAAATGTCCATAATCCACCACTCCCCATGATACCTCCAGGATTGTTTTTATTTTTTACCGCCGGGGATGTCCCTCTCCCTGTTTCATGAAATGCAATTGCTATAAAGAGAACTGGGTCAATTTTATTTTTCTCAGCTATACTTATAAAGTCATCGGTCATTCCTTTAAATACACCGGCTTTATCCATCTGCTGACGAATTAATTCTTTATTTAATGTACCGCTTGGTGTACACACTGCTCCTGTTCCTGTACCTGCATCGGGAAACATCTGCTGGATTGTTCCTGCTTCAATCAGCTTTTTAACATATTCTTTCTGTTCCTTTGTAAACTTAGCATCATCCATCGCCTCATCTAATGTTACAGAGGAACTTATTACACGTTTTCCAGGCATATCGCTAATCTTCTTTATATTGTTACTTATACTATTTCCTGAAAGATTAAATTTCGCAAAAAAATCTTGAACTGCCTTTTTCCCTTTAATTTCTTTACTAGATGTAACTATTTCCTGCGTTTGTTTCTCTTCACATTGACCAGTTTCTTTGTTTGTTTTAATACATTTTTCTTCTGTTTTATATTCTTCATATTTAAGCTTTATAAAATGATAGGCTGAATCATGAGGATCTTTTCCGTCTAAATGATTTTCGTACTTGACCATATCAAATGCGACCAGTTCTACCCAATTAATCTGTAAATTAGTTGCTACCTCTATATATTTTTTAATAGTTTCCTCTTTACCACCTGGAGTTGAAGATGTTAGCAAAAGAAAAGGGCCTAATAACACTAAAACAATCCCAGTTATCAAGACCATCAAAATTGGTTTCCAATAATCTTTTAAAAGTAAAGCTGCCTTTAAGTAAATCACCGTTTCACCTTCTAAAACGTTCTAAAAAGAACATAGAGTAGTAATATTTACCTAATAAAACAAACTCTACGTTCTTTTAAGAACAAATATATTTATATTTCACCTTAATTCTATTAACGGCCTCCAGCCTCACCAAACATAATTAATTCTTCTGGAGAAATATCTATTTTTAAATGCATTCGTCTATTACCAGCAATAAATAAAGCTTCTCCCCTATTCCCTTCTGATAATGTATGTATTTCTCTTTCTGATAAAGTCATTAATTTTTCTAATGCTTCAATATCTTTTTCACCTTGTCCTAGTAAAATTTTATATACAGGGTTATTTAGTAAGGCTTGTCCATATCGCTTTACAGCTGGATCTAAGAAATCTACTAAATCCTGTGTTATTACCATTAAACCGCCTTCATATTTACGAATACGTTTTGAGGTATTTCGTAAAAACTTAATTGTTTCTGGGACTTCAGGATCAATTAATAAGTAACATTCATCCACACCAAGTAAAACCTTTTCTTTTCTATTTTTTGAAACCTCATTCCAGGCCCAACCTAACACATTATAAAATTGTGCCCTTCTAATCTCATCATTTGCCTCTAGTAAGTTCTTAATATTTAATACAACAAAATCTGATTTAGGATTAATTGTAGTCGGTCCACTCCATAAAAATGAATCTGCTCCTACCGCTGCTGATCTTAATAAAATAGATAGATCAAGCCAATCCTTACTATTTGCACCCGTTAGAGAAACGTTGGATAAGTCTCCCCATTTTTTTGTAAGTTCCTCCACATTTTCCTTCGATAAATCTAATAGTATAAAGTACAGATCTTTTAATGTTGGATACTGTTCATTAGGTATGTCTTGTGGATTAGTAGCCCAATTAATACCTTTTGAGTTATATAATGCTTCTAAGGCTACTTCCAATAAACTCATATCTCTTCTACTTATATTACCTAAATATAGTTTGAAAAATGTTCGTAAGAATTGAAAGTGATACGCTAATGGGCCACTATTATTTCCTTCAACTTCTTCATATAACTTTTCTTTTTCATCTTTATCATCTAATGGGACATCTCTTATCTGTAGGGGATTTATTCGACTTTCTTGTGATCCCCCACAATCAATAGCATCCCCATCCATATTTCTTGCTAAATCACCATATTCATCTTCTGGGTCTATAATGATAATTTTTGTTCCACGACCATATTCACCACGCAAAATCTTTTTAACAGCTGTACTCTTTCCTACACCTGGGCGGCCGATAACAGTTAGATTTGAGTTTGTTCTGCTTTCTCGCCTAGTCCAGAAATCACAAAGAATAATCCCTCCACCTTTATCAGTACCTAATAAAATACCTTCACCATCATTAAGACCTGAATATACAAATGGGAAGCCTGCTGCTACGGACTCAGCTGGCATATTTCTAGCTCCTATATCTTTAATTCGATTTTCCATCATCCCCCATGGGCCTACAGTTCTTAAACCTTCTTCTTGTAGAAACATCGGTGTTCTTGCCCTTAACCCTGCTGCTGCAAGCATACTTTCTACTCTTCGGCATCTCGTATTTAATTCATCTAAATCTTCAGCTGATACTAAAAGTACCACCGTCATTAACATTACTTTTTGCTGTTCTCTATCAATCTTTTTTAAAATTGCCTTTGCATCATCATATTGATCCTGTGCCCTTTCTCTTGAAACTGGATTTCCCATATTTTCAATTTTGGCTCCAAGTTCCCCCATAGAAACACGAATTTCATTTACTAAATCATATGGGTCAATAGGTTCCGTATGCATTGAAGTTACTACACCAGGAATATTTGCAATTCGACTTAGCCACGCTTCCCCTACACGTTGAGGATAATCAGTTATAACAAGTACACGTTGAAATCTATCCCCATAGTTTAATTGTTTAGGCTGAAAATTTATCACACTAGGTGTAATTACATCTAAGAATCCTGACAATTGATTTTTGCCAGCAATCTTTTTTTTCTTTTCTTTTACCTTCGCCATATTTTATGCTCCCTCATTTTCCTCATCATTTACAGTATCATTACCATTATAAAAAGCTTGTATAAATGGGCCATTATCTATTGGTGCTCTTTCCACTGAAGATTGTGCTGAATTTCCAAATAAGAATTGTAAATCACGAATCATTTGATCATCACATACTTGTCCGGATAAACTTGCTCCTTTAAGTTCTTGTGCAATTTCATTACATGTTCTACGTAACTGATCCTGATCCATATCATCTTTGTTATTTCGGCTTGATATTATGATATAAAATTGACGTTCTACCGCTTCACCACCACTAGACATCATAATTGCACGCTTAATATCCTGTTCTATAATTTTTCTTTTAACTGGAGTTTCTTCATTTGCCTTTTTCTCTTGTAGCCTATAGATATAACCATCTAAATCAACTGGTCTAGCAATAGTTAATGTTTGTTGACCACGAGTTATCCCGTTATAAACTTCAGTTAAACTTTTAATTTTTCTTCGTTGTTCCTTCTTTGATAATAAATCCATATTCAAAGGCTGAACTTTTATAAATCCTACAATCGAACCGTTTTTCAAATGAAGCAATTCATTGTTAATATCCATCACGGGCATCCACTGTTGAGCAACTGCTTTGTTTTTTTGAGTTGCAACTTGCTCCGGTGAAAGATTTTTTTTAGATTTACTCTTAAAAAGACTCATTAATCTCTTTCTCTCCCTTCACCAAAAACGTAATAAAATCGTTTAGGTCTCGCATTGAATTGCCTCATCATTTTTAAAATATCTAGTAAGTTCACGCCAGTACGTGGATTTTGCACCGATATACCATATCCTATACCTGCACACATTACAGCGAGGAATATCCTAACAATTATAGGAATTCCGAAAACTCCTAATAACAGTAAAAGCATAAATCCAACTATTGCACCTGCTAAGGTGACGAAAATTTCTCGCCACCCAAAACCAGGTATTAATTCAAATCGTGCTTTAATGTTTTTAGGGATTAAATATGGATTCTCAAACTCTCTATCTTCCATAGATATTAAGCTCCCTTCGTCATTGCTTTTCTCATTATAACTGCTGTAGCTGCCTGCTGAGCTACGCCTGTTGCCATTCTCCCTGTTCCTGTACTATGAACCCAATTTTGAAGGGTTTTCGGTACTTTGATTGCCACCCAAAGAATCCCCAAGAATAGGAATAACGACATAATAGGAAAATCTTTGTATACCATTGTTTTTAAAGCCTCAAAACTAAGTTTTAACATAAATAGCTGTGAAGCCTGGGCTAATGATATCGCTAAAACATCTTTCCACCAAGCTGAATACATCCCTGAATTTGTAACCAATCCAGTAGCCAAAAGTGGCCCCGCTACAGCTGCATAAGCTAGTTCAGCTGCTCTAATAGATGTTTGTATAAGAACAATAATAATGGCTACAACAGCCACGATAACCGATAATAATACAAATAGAGGTATAACGGATGTTGATTTTGCAATTAAATCCAGTGTTTGCTTTATTTCACTAGTACTCTTGTCCCATTTGGCTCCAGGTAATTTAGCTACATCAACAGCCATCTGTGTACCAAATTTATATACATAAGATACAATCCAAGGAATCGTACAAATAACTGCTACCGCTTGACCAGAACCTTTTATAAGTGCCATAGGATCTGCTCCACTATCCCCATTCATTCTAAGTATATAAGTGTATATAGCTTGGAATGCAACAACAACTACAACCCAGGATAGAGCAATAACTTGCGTATAGATTATGGCCTGTTTTACAATATCTAGTTCTAATACATAAACAGATACGCCGGCAATTTCGGCAATTATTTTTAAGAAAAATTCAATTGCTCCATTAATCCAACTGTTAAATATCTTATCTAATATGAATCCCATGTTTTTTAACCTTCTTCTTAGTTATAGTAACTAGCCCACCATTTAATTAACCCTACAGCCGATACACCAATTGCTGTTGCAATTAAAATCTGTTTAGTACGTTTATTTGCATGTGCAATATCAGCTGGATCATTATCAGACATTTGCTTTTTAAACTGTTGCCAAGCAACCATACAACCACCCGCAATAGGAACTAGTGCGATAAGCCATGTTGTAGCATCACCAATCATTTTTTTAGTACCAGAATAAATCTTTGGCTCATCAGCTGCATATGCTGAAGTATCAATTACAAACAGTGCTGCAAATAATACATATGGTAATGCAAAAGCTAAATAATGTTTAAAACTAATCTTTTTCTTTTTACCTTTAGTCATTTTCAATTCTTTACTTTCTTCCATTCTCTAATCCTCCTAAATAATGTCCATATAGCTTTCTTTTTGTTCAGCTACATCTATTGGTTCGTTTGTAATATCCATTGTTTCTTCAAATTCTTCTGTCTCAGTAATTTCTTCTAAATCATTTGTCTTAGCAGCTTGTTCAATTGCTTCAAGTTCTCCTTCCCATTGCGCTTTAAATGGATCAAATACATCAACTCTAATATCTTTCTTTTCCAAATCACCCCTTTCAATGGGTATAAATTTAATAGGATACTTCGAAATATCAGGAGTAGGGACTCTTGTAGCATATTGACGTTGTCTAATAACAATCGCTTCAAAATCTGGAAACCTCATTACCTCATCAGGTGTTAACAGTTCACGTTTTGATAGATTCTGTGAATAACTAGCAGAAAAGTCTTTCGTTCTAGTAGTAGCTGAATAACCATCGGTTGCAACTGTGTATGTTCCTAATTTTTTACTAATAACTTCTGCTGTTTCATTATCACCAGTCAACAAGTATAACCAGACTCTACAGTTTCCGGTTATTGTATTAGCCAATTTCCCATACTTTTCTTTAATTTGATCCAATCCCTGAACAACAATGTTATATCTAACTCCCCTACTCCTTGAAACAGTAATTTTAGTGTCAAAATCTGAAATTCTCGGCATATTACCAAACTCATCAAGTAAACAGCTAGTTCTTATTGCAATTCGTCCCTCTGGTCTAGAATTTGCCAAATTAACCAACTCAAAATACGTTTGATCTATATATAACGTTGCTAAGAAATGTCGAGTCTTAACTTCGTCAGGGATAATAAGGAATGTTGCTGTTTTCTTTTCACCAGGTTGTTTTAAATCGTGATCTTGAAAACTAGTCATATATGCAATTGAAGGATCTGCAAATAATCTTAAATCTGCTGCAACAGATGCAAAGAAGCTACCACGCATTTTTTCAGGAGCCATACCAGCTGTAGCAAATGCTAATTTTGCAAGGTGGCCTCGTTCTAACGATTCAATCAATTCCAATAAGGGAACATATTCCTCCATCATCCCATCACCAATTTCACGTTTCTTAACTACCCCATACTCAACTAGCAATTGAAACACACTAGCCATATGCTTTTGACTATCTTTCTTTGATTCTATGGCTATATATAAAATCAATGCGGCAATAACACTTTCGGCTCCAGTAGCCCAAACAGGGTCGCCCGTACGCTCTTTTTGATATACGATCATGTTTGCTATATTCCATGCTGCTTCAGAAGCTTTCGATTCATCATCTTCCTTTAAAGCATCTACAACAGCTTTTATTGGATTCCAATGATGTGTACTAGCCTTAGGTTTACGGAAATCCAACATTATTACTTCGTAACCCTGTTCTTCCAAGAATTTCTTGGTTGCTGCATATAATTATGATGATAGGTAAGGCTTTGATGTAATCTCCACCTTTTCCCCCACCTCACAC
>NZ_PCOB01000031.1:0-47764 GCF_002975115.1 Bacillus sp. MYb78 | reverse complement strand
TTTCAACCGAATACAAAGATTCAAGGAGGTGGTCGGCAACACTCTATCTACAAATTTAAGTATCTCATAAAAATAGATACTCTTGGGTTTATAGGTACATCCCGTCCCTAAAAAACCTAACTTAATCATACGAGGAGGTGATACACATGCAACGGTACGTGACTTATGCGACTCGATTAGTAAAAGCAAAAGACGTAAAAGCTGTATGTTGCGAAAGTAAAAATTACTTCAAGAATGGCTCAGAAGAACAAGCAGTAAACACCATGTTAAAGCTAACGGAAAGGAGTGAACGTGTTGGCCAACATTAACGAGATTTTCGTAGAAGGTTTCCAGTCACATACAAATAGCCACTTTAATTTAGGAAACGGACTGAATGTAATTACTGGACCATCAGATAGTGGTAAAACATCCATTATACGAGCAGTTCGCTGGGTAGCATTTAACGAACCTCAAGGTGAGGCTTTCGTAAACGAATCAGTGGGACAGGCTACTGTAGCGATTCACATGGATAACGGCATTATTATTTCAAAGCACCGTAGAAAAGGAAAAACATCGTACAGAATCCAAACGGATCCAGGTGATGCAGGAAGTGTATTTGAGAAGTCAGAGGTACCGGAAGAAGTAAAACAATTACTTGGTATCACAAAGCAAACATTTGGGGATTTTGTTACTGCTTTAAACTTTGCATTCCAGCTTGAAGCACCTTTCTTAATAAGTGAGACACCGTCATCGGGTGCGAAAGTTCTAGGTAAGTTAGCAGGAACAGAAGCTGTCGATCTCGCGGTAAAAAGTGTTTCAAAAGATACATACGCAGCAAGGCAAGAGAGGTTACTAGCTGAAAAAGAAATTGAGAGATTAGCAGGTAACTTACTCGAGTACTTGGATGTGGATGATAAAGTACAGCAGTTAAAAACAGCTGAAAGTTTGATGGAACATGTAGAAGAATTGCATAAAAAGAAAGATGTACTGCAGCAACTACAAACTCAACAACAGATAGCATTTGAAAAATTCCGTGTAGCGTTTGTTGAGGATGAGAGACTCTCAAAAGTGCCGGTTCTTATACAAATACTTGAAGAAACAGAAAAAGACCAGCAGCGTCTGCAAACACTACTGGACTTACAAAAAAGATACGAGTCACTGTCCACCGCCAAGAAGACATTGACTGAAACATTAAAACAATTTGATGGATTAGTAGAAGTAAGTAACTTGTTACAAGATTCTACTAAATCCGAAGAAATATATTCTTTGCTTTCTATCTTATCACAAAACTATAAGAAGTATAGTCAAGTATTACAAGAAGATCAATTACAGGTCGAGAGGTTGACTGTAATTGAAAACATTAATGTAGCTGTGATTGAAGAGGAAGTAAAGAAAACGGATGAGTTAAAGAAACTCTATGTACAACATAGCGTGGTTAAACAAGGCTACGAAAAAACAAGTAAGGATGTAGAAAGGTTATCTGTACCTGGTAATGCGTCAGATCAACTACAAGAATGCGAAACAAGTATTACACAACTAAGTCAAATAAGTGTGCTCTTACAAAAATACCAGAATATACACAACTATTATATGAGATGGACAAGTCGTGCGGAACATTTAAATGTTCCGAAAGAAGTGGTAATACAGATTGCTAATACTGAGAATAATGTCACTCATTTAGCTGAATTAAAAGAGTTTTTACGAAACTATATGATCTGGCATCAAAGAGTACGTCATAGTACAAGCACATTGGAACTATATGAAAAGCACATTGAAAATTACACAAAGGAATTGGAAGAGACATGGAACGAGGCTGGTGGAGTTTGTCCGCTATGCGAATCGCCGATGTCTTTTGAACATTCTCATTGAGGGGTGATTAGTGGTGATTGATACGGAAAAAATGAGCGAGTTTTTACAAACAGCTGAGAGGCTGAATAATTCATTAATGGAAATTAATGAGGTTATTGAAGCTTTTGACGATACATCTAATGTTTTAAAAGTCTCACTATTTCATAAAAAATTTAATGAGAATTTATTAGTGAGTGAATCAGAAAGTATAGGAGAAAAGAGTATTGATTTTGCTATCCGACCAACTGTGTTGGCCTGTTTAAGAGATCAAAAGAAGTTTCTTGAATCAGAGCTACAAAATTTACTATCAAAACAACTTGAAGGGGGAAATGAGTAATGGAATTAAAACAACGTATTGAAATTGCAAAAGCAAATTTAAAGAAAGCAGAAACAGCAAAAATCCAAGCAGAGGCGGAAAAGTCTTCAGCTGAAAAGCAATTAACGGAAATCGCTGAACAAATGGCGCGGTACGGGGTAACGCCTGAAACGATCCAGGAAGAAATCAATAAGCTTGATACATCAGTTAAAGAAAACCTGGAGCATGTAGAACGACTCATCCCGCAGGTATAAGGAGGCTACTTTTATGTACGAGCTTCTAAAAGCAAGAGCGGATATCCGTCAGGCAAGCGATAAATTGAAAATGAAAATCGGTCAACGTGATTTATTAGTTAAGCAACAAAAAAGCGCAGAAGTAAGAAAAGCAAAAGCTGAGGAGCAACTTGGGGAGTTTGATTTAGTACAAATTCTTCTTCAAAAGACAAGTGATTATGCAAGGCAGCAAGCAAAACGTCGTATAGAAGAAATTGTTACGTCAGCTCTTACAGTTGTATTCGATAAAGACTACAGATTCGAAATTGAAATTGCCGTAAAAGGTAATCAACCGGTAGCAGAGTATTGGCTACAGTCTGAGGATGTACGGACACAATTAAAGCCGCCTGATTATGATCGCGGTGGTGGTGTAGCAGACGTAGTTAGTTTAGCGCTCAGATTGGCTGTTGGAGAAATTAGTGGTGTAAGAGGACCGTTATTCTTAGATGAGGTTGGAAAGCACGTGAGTCAAGAATACGCACCAAATGTGGCGTATTTCTTGAAGGAGTATAGTACGAAATTTAAACGTCAAATCATTTTAATTACGCACAGTACTCATTTAGCTGAGATAGGTGACGTAGCACTTGGTGTGACTCAAAAACAAGGAAAAAGCATAGTAACTGCTTTATAGAAAGGGAGATTTGGATATGTGTATTAAGTGCTTAGTAAAAGAATTAGCTGCAACGGTTGCAGGTGTAGAAGTGACAGAGGAAGTTGTAGGTAAAGCAACTGAAGAACAAGTACGCGAGTTACGTAGAATTCGTAAAGAAACGGAAGCTATTAAGGAAGTTGTAGCTAAGGAATTAAAGACTGAACTTGAACCAATTAAAGAAAAATATAAAAAGAAATTAGAAAATGCAACAAAAGGATTAGAGGAATGGCACGATGCAGTATGGGCTGACATTCATTCTGAATTGGGTGTTAACGGTGAAGATGATTTGACGTTAGATGCTGAGACAGGTGAAATCACAAAACAAGTTATCAAGAAAAAAGAATCAAGTAACCTTCACTGATGCACCACATTGTTGAAGGTGGAATTACTTTAGATACAACGTTACGCGAAGCACGAAAAAGCAGAGGTGAGAGTATGAAGTTTCTATATTTCGGTGATCCACATATACGAGGTACAAACCCTCGTAATCGTAAGGATAACTACAAAGAGGCTTTAATTGCGAAGTTCCGTGAGATTTTCGCACTAGCTAAATACAAAGGTGTGACAGCAATTATACAACCTGGGGATACGTTTGATAGGCCTGAGGTTACGACAAGCGTGTTACTAGAATTCGCAAAGGTATTGAAAGAGAGTCCAGTTCCAATTTATACAACAGCTGGTAATCACGATATTTACGGCTACAATCTTGCAACGTATGAACGAACAAGCCTTAGAGTACTGGAGTTAATCGTCCCGCAGCTTACAGTCATTAATGATCCTGGGCAAGCTCATATGTTTCACCAAGACGGTAATCACGTCCAGTTAACATTTACACCGTACAGTGATCAAATTGATAAAGCTGGTTATGGTTATTCACCAGAAGTTACTGAAGATTATGAGTCAACTAAAATACATGTAGCTCACGGTATGTTACTTGACCATGATCCACCTTTTGATCGGTACACAAAAGTACAAGATGTAAAAACAGATGCGGATTTGGTTTTGTGTGGCCACGATCATACAGGTTTTGGTGTTTACGAGCGTTCGGATGGAAAAGTGTTTGCGAATATCGGAAGTATCACACGTTTATCGGCTTCGGAAGCTGAGATTAATAGACCAATACAAGTTCTTCTTATCGATGTAAAATCACCAGGTGTTTTTGATTTAGAACGGATTCCGCTTCAAAGTGCAAAACCTGGTGAAGAAGTACTTGACCGTAGCCGGATTGAAGCTGAGAAGAAACGAGCGTATGCGATGGAAGAGTTTGCCTCATTAATTCAAACGGAAACAGGGGAAGATGTGCTAGTCGATATTAATACGATTGTTGAGAGTATTGCTGAGACAGAAAGTATTAATCCGGATGTAGTAGAAATAGCGTTAACGAAAATAGCGGAAGCAAAGGAGGGATTACGAACATGATTGTAAACAAACCGCAGTTTGATGAGAATGAACTAGGCGAAGGTACGGCGGTACAGGTCACAAGTGGTAACCCGTTTAGACGCCCTAACTATAGTAATAATAAACATGATTGGAATGCTGTAGTAATAGAGTTTTCACCGTTGATGATAAGTGTAGCTGGTTACAACAAAGAGGAACATGATCGAGTAGAAACGATGAACATAACAATTGACTCAATTGTTAAAGAGCACGTGACGCTTAAAAAGTTAGTAGTAGAACTACCAAAAATTCAATGTGAGGTGGGACCAGAAAATGACTGAATTAAATAATGAAATTCTTAGTTTACAAGAGGAGCATGGGAAAGAAAAGCTACTTGCAGCGGCAACAAAAATTTTAGGTAAGAAAGTACCGACTGACTATGTTCGAGTATTAGATCCACTTGAATTACAAGCATCCTTACAACAAATTGATGCTGCAGTACAGGATGTTCTTGAAAAAGGTAAAGCACGTGAAGAAGCTTATGGGAAAAAAGCAGACCTAATTAAGCAAAAAGTGAAGCTGAAAACTGCAGTAGAGCTAAAAGAAGCAGAGGCATTTATGCAAATTCAAGGTGAGGGACGTAACCAATACGCTTACGTGAATGATCAAAAAGTGGCTCTCACGAATGATACGTTACGTGATGCGTACCGCCTGCATTACAGCAAAGAAGAACGTCAACAACTTACAGACGTAGAGCAAGAGTTAGCGTCCATTGATATCAAAATTTATCAAACAAAAGATGCTTGGGAAACAGCTAAAGAATCAGCGGATCTTGTAAAAGCAAAAGCTTATGTACAAGCGAATCTACTGAAGTTTTTGGCATAGGAGGTTGCTATGGATCCAAAACAAACAGCAATGAGAAATAAACAGCGTGAACGTCAGCAACGTGGGGATGATTTCCAAGCTGAAATCAGAAGAAGCTGGAGAGAAATTCCGAATGTATGGCGTATGAGAATTGCAGATGGTGCAGGTGCAACTCGTCCAGGTGACGAGATTGTAATAACACCTGAAGTAAATATATTAGCTGAAATGAAACGTACAGAGAGTCGTAGATTTTCACTAGATTATATGAGACCGAATCAGATTCTCGGGCTACGGGATTTTGATCAAATTATTGATAGAAATTTAGGTTTAGTGTTTATCAGTTTTCTAAATGATAGCAAAGGGCTTGACGAGGCTTATGCGTTCAGACTTATTACATCTCTTATTCATATGAAAAAACGAAACGTGAACCATATAAAACTTGAAGAATTTCAAAGTCAGACGGTTCCCTGTTTACCACTTCCAAGACTTACATACCATGAACCTTCTTACGATCTATCGGAGGTGCTCACTTGCTACAAATCTTTGTAAAACACAACATCCGAATAAGAGGTGCTAGTACACCTCTTAAGGCGGCAATTACTAAGGCGCTAACATTTGATAATCCAGCGTATTTGAAAGCAAAAAAGCAACGTAGACCTACATGGGGTGTACAAGCAAAACTTGAATTGTTTGTACATGACAGAGGCGATATTGTTACGCCTCGAGGTTTCTTGTCAAAGCTAGAAGAGGTACTGAAAAACTTAGGTTACGACCCAAGTAAAGTTATTACCTCACAGATTTCATATGGCCGAGATGTTAGTTTCGGGGAATGGGATGACGGGTTTGTATTAAAAGAGGACCAGACACCGATGGTTGAAGCACTTATGCAAGAAAACGGAATAGGTGTAGCACCGGCTGGTTCAGGTAAAACCGTAATGGGCATGCGCTACATTTACGAAAAGGGTAAAGCAGCATTATGGCTTACGCATACAAAAGACTTAATGTATCAATCCGCAAAGCGAGCTAAGGATACAATGCCTGGTATCGGTCGTATCGGCTTTTTCGGTGACGGTGTACATGACTGGGGAGACGGTAAACTAATCGTTGCTACAGTACAAACCTTGCAGCGAAATCCACAAATAATCGATGCACTAAATGATTTTATCGGGACGGTAGTAGTGGATGAAGCCCATCACTTTCCAGCAATACAATTCATTGAAACGGCTGGGAAGTTAACGGCTGAAAATGTGATCGGTCTCACCGCAACACCTTCCCGAAAAGATGGATTAGAAATCTATATGTACAACGGTGTAGGTCCAAAAGTGTATGAGATTAGCAGAGATGGAATGTATGAAGCTGGGAGACTGGTAAAACCGACAGTGAAATTCGTATATACCGAGTTCAATTACGAGACGGCAAGTAACCGTAACGAGATTGATAGTGTGGATGCTGGTGGAGAAGATCTTGATTACACAGATCTAATAAGGCACCTCATTTCTGATAAAAAGCGTGCGAAGTTAGTTGCTGAGAATATTGTTGAGTCTGCAAGTTTAGGGCCATCCATTGTTATAACAGAATCAGTTCGCTACTGTTTCGTACTTGAAGAACTCGTAAAACGAATGGCAAAAGCAAGATTCGGTATCGATGTTAGAACAGCTGTAGTACACGGAGGTATTAGTCGCTACACCTGGAGAAAAGCAAAAAATGAAAAATATGCACAGCAGCTTATCGATACTGGTCATGCGGTAGATAAAAAGCAGGGTAAGTACGGTTGGCAGGTAAAGGTTGCTCAGTATTCAGAAAAAGAAATTCGCCAATGGCAAGTGACAAAGCAGCAACGTAAAGACATTTTGGAAGCTTGCGACCGAAAAGAAGTAGATATTTTATTTGCTACTCAGTTAGCGCGTGAAGGACTGGACATGCAGCATTTAGCAGTTGGTCACATGGTAATGCCGAAACGTGGTGATTCACGGGAGAGCAATAGCGGCTCATCGGTAGAGCAGGAAATTGGACGTATTATGCGTCCTGATCGAAACAATCCGGATAAAGAAGCATACTGGTTCGATTACGTTGACTACAATGTTGGAGTATTTAAGGACCAATATCACAGCCGTAGGAAAGTATACAGCAGAATCGGGTTAACGGTACCAAGAAAGCCGAAAACAGAACGCGATACAGTGGCTAACTTCTTAAATGACATGCCTTGGTGAAAGGGGGGATAACGATGGAAAAGTACGAATATGTGGGTGCACTTTATGAAATCACAGAACTAATTGCTTCAGCGAAAGAGGTGAAGTAAGTGGGTTTGAAAGAAACAGGTCAAAAAATCGTTAAAAAAGTGATAAGGGTATTTGCAAGAGGATCCGGTAAAAGTTTATCTCTTCAACGAGGAATCCCGATAATGGTTGAGGTTCCGGAATACGATTCGAAAGATTACGAGATTTCGTATAACAGAAAAGTAACCTATCGAAAAAAGAAAAGCCAAGCAAAACGAAAAGCATGGAAAAAACATGGCCTACAGGGGCGCGGGAGGAAAAAATAATGACACAAGAAACAAATCAAAATGAAGTAGTGGTACAAAATAACGCGGTGGCGAAAAGAAACGATGGCAGCAATTATATTTCAGCAATTTTAGAAGAAACAAAGCAGGGATTCGTTGAAGCGAATAACGGTCTTGATATGGATTTCGTCCGTATGGGCGAGTGGTTAACGGTTAACAAGAAAGGGAATTTCGTAGAAAAAGATGATGAAAATGTAATGTACGGCGACAATATTGATGTAGTTATTGGATACGGTGAGCAACGTTGGTCTGTATGGGGGAAACAAGATTCTCCTGAAGATGGTCAGTTGATCGTGGCGGAAAAAACAAAAGAAGATGTGGAAGTTGTATTCAATCAATGGTTAGCTGAAAACCCACAAGCTGAGGAACGCTATGAATTAGATGATATTCAGCTTCGTTATATGGCATCAGTGGTACCAGTATCAACGTTAAGCCCAGACGACTTCCCTCGTATCTACTTAATGAGCTTTAGCCCAACAGACACAATTATTTACGGTCGTTTTGCGATGAATGTGTATACAGGGAAATATAAAGCGCTAGGTGTTCCGTCTAAATTAGGTGTCAATAAAATTGTTACACGCTTAGTAACAACAGAACGTAAAAGTCGTACAAACGCTAGTAACCAATGGATCGGTATCGACTTCCAGCCTGTAGGTGTATTTAAACCAGAAGATTACGGAATTAACGTAGAAGAAACAGAACAAGCAGAAAAAGCTTCAGAATAATTAAGGAGGGCGTCTACAAATGGCAAAAAAGAAAGACAAAACAAGTGAGTATCAATATGTAGACGCATGGTACAGCAATCAGAACGGTAGAAGCATTCCGTGGAAACGAATCCCTTCCTCTGAAGTGAAGCAATTCCAAACGGGAGAGGCATTCAATTTCAATTGCTTTGCTACAGTTCAACGATTTGCGAACGACACAAAAGTAAAGGGGGAGGCATTTATTGCTCCCCTATATTTTGACCTTGACCATGCGGAAGACCCATCAGTCAGCCAAAAGGATGCAATTAAGCTGGTGGAATTTTTTACGAAAGAAATGGACATTCGTGAATCGGATATGTGGATTTACTTTTCTGGATCAAAAGGATTCCACATCTTAATAAGCTCCGATGCGCTCGGTATTGAACCGAGAAACGACCTTCATAAAATCTTCAAACATATGGCTGGGTACTTAGTACATAGGCTGGGACTCACGTCACTAGACCTTGTGGTGTATACAGAAAAGCGGATGATTCGTTTACCGAACAGTATGCATCAAAAAACAAACCTATTTAAAACAGAAATTAGTGTAAATGAGTTAAACAAATTAACACTGGAAGAAATTAAAGATTTAGCGAAATCACCAAGACATGCTGACGATCTACCTTATACGGCAGAAGAACGTAAAAAGGCAATGAAATACAGACCTCGTACAGGGTATTTACTAATAAATAAGACAGAAGAATATGAACAAGCTGCAGCAACGAGTGCTCGTAAGTATGCGAAAGAAGAATTCCAGTTTAAGAAAGATAAACCACCGGCATGTGTAGTTGATATTTTAAATGGTGGATGGAAAAAAGACGGTGACCGAAACCAGGCAACAGTACAGCTTGCATGTTACTTCAAAGACGCTGGCTACACGAGAGAAGAAACAATGAAAGAGCTGGAAGACTGGGTGCTTAAATTTACATCTGAGGATAACGAGTATGGTAAGCAACAGCGTGTTGCGAATACGAGAAGTGTTATCGATGCGGTATACAGCGGTGATAATACATACAAATTTGGTTGCGCTTTTATTCGTTCACTACATGGCGAAAAGAAACCGGGAAGCAAAGATTATGAACGTGTAGCGTGTGCTGGTGATATGTGTCACTGCATTAAAAAGAATGCTGAGGAAGAAGAGAATGCAAAGTTACTTCATCTAGCAGAGACAGGTAATGCGGATCTTACTGGAAAGCTTGTAAAAACACGTGTCATGGTTGCAGGGAAAAAGCATACACCTTATATCATTCCGAAAAACATTGAGTACCATTGCTGGGGCAGAGAAAGTTGTAAAAAGGTACATTGCCCTCTATACGACATCCATACACACACAGGATATAAAGACCTGGGCGTAAGTGATCGGGAAGTTATTCAAATGACAGGTGTAGGTGACGATAATATAAAAGGCATTTTACGAGAAATATCAGGCATTCCAAATTGTCCGAAATACAATACCGATATTTTAGAAAACATGAACGTTGAAGAGTTGCTTGTAATCCCGATGGCTGAAGAAGATGACGAAAAGCAAGAGCAGCATAAAGGGAATTATGTACTACGAAAAGTGTACGCCGTAAATGGACTAAACGTAAGTGAGAATAAGTACTACGAATTAACAGGTTATGTATACCCACATCCAAAGAATCAGGAGTCAACACTACTTGTAAAGAGTGCGGTACCGCTTCAGGATGTGGTTGAAAGTTTTGAGCTAAATGAACAAGTGAAAGAAGATTTAGCAACATTTCAGCCGGCAGATTATACAGCAGAATCAATTGAACAGAAACTAGGAGCAATTTGTAACGATTTAACGTACAACGTAACACACATCGTAGAACGTGATGAGACATTACTTGCAGTATTGCTAACACTTCATAGTGTTTTACGTTTTAAAGTACCGTGGGATTTAAATCCGTTACGTGGTTGGGTGGAATTGAAAATCGTTGGTGATACAGGTACTGGTAAGTCCGCGCTCATTGAAAAAGTAATGAAATATGCAGGACTTGGAACACGAGTGAATGCGGAAAGTACTTCTCGTACAGGTCTAACGTACAAAATGGAACAGTCAGGTGCTCAAGGTGCATGGTACATCGTTTGGGGGGCATGGCCGTTAGCGGACAAAGAAATGATTTGGATCGATGAAGATACAGGTATTACGAAAGATGATTATGGTGAAATGACGCTTGCTCGTTCTGACGGGAAGCTGGAAGTAAAACGAGCTGTAACAGCTGAAACACCTTGTAGAGTACGTGCCATCATGTCAGGGAACGTACCGAAAGGGAAACGACTTGCTGATTACTCTCAAGGCGCAGAAAGTTTAAAAGATATTTTCAATAACGAGGATATACGTCGTTTTGACTTTGCAGTTTTTATGAGAGCGAGTGATGTGGATCCTGAGTTGTACAACCAAACGCTTGCTACGTATCCATCGATTATACAGAAGGATACTTTGAAAAATAACATCTTATATGCTTGGTCACGTAAGCCGGAGGACGTGCTATTTACAGACGGTACGATTGATAAAGTACTGGAGGTTGCGACAGACCTTGCGAAAGTATATGGAAATGCGAATGACATACCACTTGTTTCTCCTTCAGATCAGCGGAATAAAGTAGCAAGATTAGCAGTTGCACTTGCAGCTCTTACGCATTCAGTTGATGAATCAGGCGAAAGAATTCAAGTTTGGCCGGGACACGTTGAGTTTATTGGGGAGTATTTAAAAGCTTTATACAATGCTCCAGGTTGCGGCTTAAATTACTATGCTCGTTTAGCAATAAAAGAAGAAGAGATGACAGAAGAAAGATACCAGAAGTTTACGGCAGATCTTAAGAAAATCGATACATTAACAGGCGAAATGAAATTCTATGAGTTTATCAAACTGTTCGCTCAGCAGAAGTATTTACGACTTGGTGATGTTGAGGCGATGCTTTCTATCGATAAAGAAGAAGCGAAAGCAATCGTAAATCAATTAGCGAAAATGAGGATGATTCTTTTAACAAGCGGTGGTTATCGAAAAACACCACGCTTTAATGCCTACATTGCGTATTGCATGAAGAAAGGACTCTTTGATCATATACAGGATGAGTACTACTAATTATATGGACAAGCACTACAAATATGACTGGAAGTGAAAATATGAAACTCGGAAGTTTATTTGGAAGACCTAAAACATTAGCAAGTAGTAAAAAACAGGTACCGGTAAAAGAATCAAAACTAGCGGTTGAAATGGAAAAAAAGAAAAAGCCGGGACAATTCGATATTGTTTGGCCAAAAGTGGAACCGCAGCAAGTGAAAGATTATAAAGCGATTCTTACAGTCTCAGAGTTAAAGAAATACTTAGAACGTTGTATACAAACAGGTAAAGTAGGATTCGACTGGGAGACTGCAGCAAGTAAAGAAATTAGAGTGCATTATAAAAAGGCGTTTGAAGATATAGAAGAAGCACGTACTACAGGGATTATCGATGATAAAGAAGCGGAAAGCCGAAGTGAGAGCTTAGAAAAAGCGTATTTAAAAACACCATTGGATCCGTGGAAAGGTGAAATTTGTACAGTATCGCTGTCAGCGGCGGTACACGAGTCAAGAGTTGTTCCAATCTCACATAAAGTTGGCCAAGTATTTGAACCAAGTATGGATAGAGATGAAGCTAGGAAATTGGTCCTAGATTTGCTTGATGAATACCTATTTAAAAATGAAAAGGTATTAAAGATTGCGGTCAATTTGTCTTTTGAAACGAAATATGCAGCGAAGTACGGTAAATACATTTTAGGAAAAGTAGCAGATCCATTGATTATGTGGGTACGGTGTTTACAAATCGCAGCACCTCAAAAGATTAATAACCCGAAAAAACCTACAAGCGGATGGGGGTTAAAGCCCGCTACGAAAGAGATTTTTGGTGTAACAATGAACGACTTTTCAGCCCTTTTAAAGAAATACAAGGTGGATTTCTTTGATGAAATTGATGCCAGTAAAGGTGAAGGACTACTTTACTCAGCTGAAGATGCGGATTACGCACTGCAGCATTATGAATATTGGTCTCAAATCGCTTCGCAAATTCCGCAATATGAGGAATGGCTCCACAAGATTGAAATGCCGTTCACACGTGTTATCGGTCTTATGGAGTATTGGGGAATGAATTGGGATCCAAACCTTGCAACGCAAAAGAAACAAGAGGCTGAAATTATGCAGGAACAAGCTGCTGAACGTATTAAACAAGTCGCGAAAGAAACGTTCAATGTTGATATAAATACCGGTAAATCAGGTAAAACGAACGAAGTGAAAAGCTTAATGTTTGATTACTTAAAAATACCGGTGGCTAAGTACGGAAAAACAGGTGCGAGTCTTGATCAAGAGGCACTTATCGATATGGCATTTATGCTTGAGAATAAGCTAAACGATATCGATGAGGAAAAGTACCTCAGTATTCCATTGCCTGAAAATTGGGAAATTATCGATCCTGACAAGGACCCTACCTTAGATAAGTTAGAGCGTGGAGCAATTCGTATCGCAAAACGCGAACCACATCCTTATAAGGAACAAGCGTTAGAGGTTATCGATCAGCTGAAGAAAATCCAAAAATACACGACATTACTTTCTTCGCACATCGTAGGACGTGAAAAGTACTTGAACTTTATGAGTGGACGGATCCATGCCGGGTATAGTCCATTTACAGAAACAGGACGCTTAAATAGCTTTAATCCGAACGGACAAAACGTACCGAGACCAGATAATGATGAGTTTAAGATTAGAAACTTCTTTGTACCTAAACCAGGAAAGATATTATTCTTCATTGACTTCTCAGGGTTCGAGCTTCGCTTAATGGCATGGAAATCAGGTGACGAGGTCATGACGGAGCTATTTAATACAGGCGGGGATATGCACCGTAGAACAGCGTCTGTAATGACTGGAAAACCTGAAGATGAAATTGTAAAGAAAGAACGTACGGATGCAAAGGCAGGAAACTTCGGAATCTCTTATGGCGGTACGGAACACGCTTTACAGTTCACATTTAAAACAAAGTACATGATTCGTAAAACATTAGATGAATGTGCGCAGATTGTAAATGCTGTTAAAACAGCGTACAAACGCATACCAGAGTATCAGCGCAAGATTGTTTTAGAAGCACGGGAGCAAGGTTATGTGCAAACGATTTATGGATATATGAGATTGCTACCGGGCATTAACAGCGCGAATAGAAGAGATCGTGGCTCAGCTGAAAGACAAGCAGCGAATACGCCAGTGCAAGGTAGTGCCGCTGACATTATGAAGAAAGTACAAAATGAAATTTATGAATCTATTGGTAAACAAGAAGGGGTACTTGCTCATGGTAGTGCCGATATGATTGCACAAATTCACGATGAAATTATTTTTGAAATAGATGATGATCCGGAGATTGTAGTGGCAGCAGAAAAACAAATTAAACAAGTTATGGAGCAACCTCCAGTACCAGGATTTCCAGTTCCGATTGAAGCAGAAGGAAGTGTAGGGTATCGATGGGGCGAGAAAATGAGTGTTGAGTCCTGGCTTAAACAAAGGGAGGAATAGCATGTGGGAAGAGGAGAGGGACCGCGTAAATCGTTATTTACAAAGCGTCATGCAACAGCATTACCACGTGTAAAACCAGCAAGAATTGTGGGAAGTATTGCCGGAGAACCATACAACATGGTTTGGGTAGTAAGTTCATTAAGAAAAGATAAAAAGACTGGTGTGTTAGACCCAGTACCACAAGATCCATACGCAGAATTGTTATTTAGCAGTTGCTTTAAAAAATGGAGGGAAGACGATGAACGCCTTGAACCGTCAACAACGCCGGGCGAGTGAACGTGAGAGAAAGAGAACAAGGGAGCGGCAAAGTTTTCACAGGGGTGAAGTGCAGCAAGTATCCCTTTTATCGTATAAAGATGGTCGAACATTAGCTTTACGTGCAGTAAAAGAGGTCTTAGGTTTGGGGCCAGTACGTTTAGAGCGTGTACAGAAGCGATTGGAAGAACTAGAAAACGAGAATTTTAATGAACTATTTTTAGAGCATTTAAGAAAATAAGAAGCTGTAGGAAGGATGTGCGATTGTGGGTGGTAGACAGCAAGGGAAGGGGTACGAAAATCGGAAAAGTGATCGGAAACTAGAAAAATTAAAACGTGAAATGGTTAGGCAAAAAAGGAAAGTAGCAAAAGGTGAGCCACGAAAGGCGGTAGTGTACTTGGACAATTCGGAGCAACAATTAAAAGATGTGATGCAAGAGAATCGTGATTTGCAGTTAGAAGTTGACTTATACAAATCACAAGTGAAAGTGAAAGATAATTACGCAAAGCGTGTATTGAAAGAAAATAATGAATTACGTGAGAAGAATAAAGGTTTACGAAAGAAATTCCTTGCATTAGTAGTTTCCTATATGATTGCAGCGACAATCGTAAGTTTAGTAGTACTAGGATGAGTATCTTGTATGCTGTGAAATTTGTTGTGGGTAACAAAGCATATGTAGATTTAGTCACCGCAGATAACAAAATACAAGCGATGAAAATTATAAGAGAAGAACGACCGAGCTGTTATATCGATTGGGTAAAGGAGGAGTTATAGTGCGTCAATTAAACAATAATAAGGTTTTTAAAGATGATAATGAGTTCTGGAAAGAAGTGTACTACTACATGGAAGAGCACAATTGTTATAAGGATGAGGCTGTAAAAGCAGTAGAAGAGCAATTCAATAATAAAAAACAGAAAAGAATAGAAATTATTGAAGCTGTAAAAGAAAAGTTGATTTGTGCAGGGATACCTGAAAAGGATTCTTTAAAATTCGCAGAAACTGCACCTTTTGTTAATTCCTTAACTGGTGCCAGTGTAGAAAGAATGGTGAGAAGTTTCATAGATTTGTTTAAAAAAGGGGAGCGTGCAAAACAATGAACATCATTCATTTATTCCATCTTCAAAAAGAACTTGATAACAAGATTGTGGAAAAACGTGGTTTACAAAACGTGCCCTTGTTTCAAGAAAAGAAATTATCATTTCGTGACGAGTTAAGTGAGTTACTTCATGTGTGGCGCGGTCATAAGTTTTGGAGTGAAAATAACAAGCCGATTACAAAAGGTGTACGTAACAAGGGTCAAATGATGGAAGAAGATAAGGAGTACTACAATCCGTTATTAGACGAGTTTGTTGATGCACTTCACTTTGCTTTATCGATTGGATTAGAACGTGAATGGAATAAATATATCGATGCCTTTGTAGTACGTAATAGCAAAGGGAATACAAAAACAGAAATTATCGATGTGTTTAACGATTTATATGAGAACAAATTATGGACTGCAGCACACTATATGACCTTGATGAATGACTTGGCGTACTTAGGTGCAGCGCTTGGATTTTCGGCTATTGAAATTTACAACGCATATATCGAAAAAAATAAAATCAATCATGATCGTCAGGCATCCGGTTACTAAAAGGAGGCGGAACGGTGGGGAAAGTTATTCTTTGGACAAAAGAAGAAATAGCGTATCTGGAGGATTCATGGGGGACGTACAGCATTAAAAGTATTGCGAAGAAGTTAGATCGAACTGTAAATGCCATAAAACTAAAAGCAAATCGTATAGGGTTAAGTGATCCACGGTTACATTTCAATGGGCTTACAGTGCTCCAATTAGCAGATGTATTACAAGTAAGTTATAAAACAATTGAATCGTGGTATAAAAGGTTCGCATTTCCTATAAGGCTAAAGTTGTTTGTAAAAACACAAAAAGTAAAAGTTGTTTACTATAAGGATTTCTGGGACTGGTTAAAACGACATAAGCAGGTAGTTGATTTTTCAAAGGTTGAATATGGGATTTTAGGACCTGAGCCAGAATGGATGAAAGAGAAACGTGATGCGGATGCGTATAGAAGGAAAAAAGAAAGGGAGCCTTGGACCAAACAAGATGAATTATTACTAAAAAGTATGGTCAAAGCGAATTGTTATACGTATTTGTATATCGCGAAACGTCTCCAGCGAACAGAAAGTGCAATAAAGAAAAAACTGGAGGAGCTTGGGATCTTCGAGAGACCTGTAGAAAGCCAAGCATCTTATACAGAAAATGAAATACAAATTAGTTTAGACCTATTTGAAAAAGGTTACACGGTAGATGCAATTGCAGAAGGGTTTGGGAAAAGTGCATTAACACTTGTTGGTTACTTAGAAAGTAAGGGGTATCGATTTAAAGCGAAAATGGTGATAAAGCCTGAGAATCCTGTGTTTTAGATTTTAAATAAAAAAGGCTAGGATTTCTCCTAGCAAAAGAGTTATGTCGTACAGAAAGGTAATTGTGTGCAAACCAAGTGTTTGCAAATTCATTATATAACGTTTCTGGGGTGGACAGGCCAAGTCGTAGCAATCTTTACGTAAATTTTACATGGTATTGAAGATTTTGATGAAAATCAAATTTGAATTTTATAAGAAATGGGGGAATCTAGTGGGAAAGAAAATTCAGAAACACTGTCTATCAATATTAATTGCAATAGGTGTTATATTAGCAGGTTTTTCGGCTTATACAGGAGATTGGATTAGTTTCATAAGTTTTATAACAACAACTATTTTCATTTCAGTAAGCATGAGAGCTTCTATATATGAAAATATCACAAAGAATATGGCAGCAATACTTATTGTAGTATCAGTCATCAAAATAATAGAAATCGCTTATTACTTTTGGATTCATGATTATAAATCAGTTACATGGAATTTAGGGTTAATAGGCTTCTGTATTTACGATATGGAACAGTACTTTATTGAAGAAGAAAACTAAACAAAAGCGTTATTTTGTAAAAAATACAGTATAGCGAGGTAGGGTAAATGGAAGAAAAGATTGATTTAATCAAAGAAAAACTCTCTAATGGAAAATCTCGTTTTGAGAATGGTAAGACCGTGGTAGAGGTTGGTTTATCTGATTTAAATGAATTACTAAGCCTAGCTTATGACATAAATAATTATCGTTTAAATGCATTGTGGAATTTAGAGCAAACATCAAAGGCATGTAAAGAGTATGAAATGCGTAACGAAAAATACGAAGAGTCGTTAAAGCTGATAAAAGGAGTAACAAATGGAGTGGATAATGCCATTGTCAAAGATGTGAATCGAATAGCAAAAGAATCATTATTATAACCAAAAATGTTATTTGGATAGAAAGGGGAGGACAGGAATGGAGCTAAATAAAGTTTATCCGGGACATTGTTTAGACGTACTAAAAACTTTTCCGGATAATTTTGTGAGTACCGTGGTCACGAGTCCTCCATATTGGGGATTACGTGATTACGGGGTAGATGGCCAGATTGGATTAGAGGCAACGGTAGAAGAGTATGTATCGAATCTTGTATCTGTATTTAGAGAGGTAAAGCGTGTATTAAAGGATGACGGGACACTTTGGTTAAATCTTGGTGATGTATACGCTGGAAGTGGACGTGGAAGAAATGCAGATGGGAAAGGAAATCCAGGTAACAATCATTTTCAAAGTGTTGGTCAAGTTACTGGAATTGTTTCAATCACAAAATCAGTAGATGGATTAAAACCAAAAGATCTGATTGGTTTACCTTGGCGGGTAGCTTTCGCATTACAGCAAGATGGTTGGTATTTAAGACAAGATATCGTTTGGAACAAGCCAAACGCAATGCCAGAGAGTGTAAGGGATAGACCTACCAAGTCACATGAATATATTTTCTTGTTAAGTAAGTCACCTAAATACTATTACGATCACGAAAGTATTAAAGAGCCAGCGGTTTACGGCCAACAAGATGTTAGAGGTTCGGAAGGTGCATTTGGTCCACCGCAAAGAGCAAAAAGGACAAGCAAAGAAAAAGGTTCTTTTAACGGAAAATATGGTCATGAAGCATTTAGAGCAATTCGAGATAAAAGAAATAAAAGATCGGTATGGACAGTAGCAACAAAACCATTAAAAGAAGCACACTTTGCTACATTTCCGGAAGCATTAATTGAACCGTGTATATTAGCTGGGGCGCCAGCTGAAGGAATTGTTATGGATCCATTCTTCGGTTCAGGAACAGTTGGTCGTGTCGCTGCAAAGCATAATAGAAATTTTATTGGTATTGAATTGAATCCTGGTTATATAGAGATATCTGATAGATTACTAAGCAATGTTCAGTTGGAATTAATAAATCATTTTTAAACAAAATAGTTATTTGAATTAAAAAGAGCACCATTAGAGAGTGTGGTGCTCTTAGACCAAGAACTATAACGTAGATTAAAGAAAGAATGCTGTATACCAAAGAGACAGTAATGTAAGCCATCCAATTGTCAGCGCTATGTATTTTAAAATTTTCATGATTACTCCTTTTAGGTATAGAGTGCACCAAGCTAGAGGATGTTATTAATTTTTAAACAAAATTCTTATTTTGGAGGGGAACGGAATGGAAATTAAAAGTTTTTTCGAGGATTATGATGGGGAAATTGTCCTTAGTGATGTAAGAAATTTCAAAGATGCAGATGACTTTGTTAAACAGGCTGAAATATATGTAGCAGAAACTAGAGGTTTTCGGATTCCGATACTTCAACCTACTGTAACGGATATTCTCGTGGGTGAAGAAGAATGGAAACCAGACGATGATCCTGATTTTGAAGGTAAGAAAATTACAGTTTATTGCTCTGTAATCGATCAGGGAAATAGTGAAGAAACTCAAGGAGAACCTGATAAGTGGTGTGAAAATAGGATTGAAGCCTATAAACGTTATGTAGACCAAGATATGAAAGATATTGACGATTATGAAAGAGATATAGAATATCACCAGAATAAAATCAAAAGAATACAGAGAAATATTGAATCTAAGACATATCAACAGACCATAAAGTTATCTCAATTATTTGAGCAAGGTTGGATATTGAACAATGGCGTGTGGGAAGAGAAGTAAACTGGTTAATTTGAAATTTAATAAAATCTTTATTTGATAGGAGGAGACAAAATGGGCTGGGAAAAAGTAATTGAGCAAAAGGAAATGACAACAATCGAAAAACTACACCTGATATGTGACGCTAGTTTAGTACAAGGGAAGTGCATAGTAGTTGAAGCGAACAGTTTCGCTTGGATGATTCGGACTATTAAGGAACTTAGTAAGGAGGAAAACAAGTGATTTATGAAGTTATAGATTATTGTTCTAAGTGTGAAGAAAAATTAGAAAACTGTGAGTGCGAATGCAGGAAGTGTGATGAGTGGTTGCACGATTGTAAATGTGAAGAAACCAAATAAAATCGTTATTTAATTTCAAATCGAATAATATATGTAAAAATCCTAAGTGCAAAACTCCAAGAGCACTTAGGAAAACATTACTTCTAGCAAATTGTACATTACATCATATGCTTGTTTGATTAAAAGGTGAAAAGTTTCTAACAAAAACGCTATTTTGTACTGAGTAAATGTTGATGTTTATTAAAATGATAAAGCAGCTAGCTCAATGAACTAACTGCTTTATCGTCCAACAAGAACAATACCCACAATACATTGTAACTTAAGGTTACAACTATAGTATGAGTAGAAGTGAAAATGTTATGCGAGAAAGTGAAATAAAAACTTCATTTTATACAATAAAACAGCTAGCGTGATTAGCTAGCTGTCCTGGTAAGAAAAGAAAACGGTGCTTATTAAATGTTGCTTTTGTAATTGCGAGTTACAGCTATAGTATGAACAGAGTTGAAAATGTTATGCAAAAATAAACTAATAAAAATTTCATTTTGTATGTATTTGAAATACGAATAGAGCACTTAATAAAGTGCTCTCGTGACGAGATTATCCGTTTGTGAAAACTAGCTTATTTTATATAGAAAGGAACACAAAATATTATATGCGTGTACAGTCTATTGTGTGCATTTTTAAAAATAAAGAGCAGCTAGCAAAAGCTAACTGCTTCATGCAAAAAAGAGCGGAGAAGTACTGGACAGTTAAATGAGTTTTGGCTTATCGCCTATCAACAGTATGCGTTTTAATATCAAGAAATATGCAGACGTTTCACAATAAAAAAGAACGCTCTTGAACAGCGTTCTTTCCCGGAGTGAATAGTCAAATAAGCTAATAAAGAAAGGTGTATCAAAAATACTCTATATAAATTATTCATCTTCACATAAAAGGTGGTTAGTTTAAAAGGACAGCTAGCGAAAACTAACTGTCCAGCCCTTAAAGAAAGGGAGGAATTAATGGGTATATAAAAATTCCTCCATCCATAGTATTGACGGAATATCGAATTTTATTCAGGGGGAGAGACACATGAGCCTAAAGAAAAAGCTTGGAAACATTATTTGGCACATAGAAAATAATCGCAAAATTATAGGTGATACAAAGGTGCTAGATCAAGTGCTTGAGAGTTTGAAAGGGATAGAAAGCGAATTGCCAAAAGATATGAAAGAGGCTGGTAACTTCATTTCTACAGGTTTTATGAACGGTATTAGTGCACAGGCAAGTGTCCCAGTAACTGTACACGAATCACTTAGACGTACAAGATACGGAACATATAACGGCCACAACCAATGGGATTTAGCGAAGGACTTTTTCCGAATGTCAAACGATGCATTCTTTAAAATTTATGGTTTTAATTTCGTTCCAAAAGGTCGATTGTTTGATGATGCAAAAAGCTTTGTGGCGAATCAAGAAAGCGTATTTAGAGGGGGCGCAAGATGAATAAAACAGAAGCAAATAAACATTTCCCACTATGGAAAGTCGAATTAGGTGAGTATGTGTATGGAAGAGACTCAGGTGCTCCTTGGTCAGATCCGGAGAATGACATTCGAAAAAGCGGAACCGTAAAGTATTATTCAAAAGCAGATGTTGATAGTGAATGGAAGCTGGAGTATTCAGAGGGAATAGGGAAATTTGATTATGCTTTACACAAAACAGCAATCACATTAGCCGAATTACAAATACATTATGGAATGGAACCAAAAGAAAATACGTCGATGTTTGAGTATAAAGATAAGATGTTTGTTTTTGAGCATTGGTGCGATGATCAAAAATGTGTATGCGGTACGGCTATTGATGAGTTTTATAACGATTATGAAGAGGATAATACTGTAAAAGCAGACATTATAAAATCTACAGTGTTCTTCTACGATAAAGATTGTCTAGTTATGAAGAACGGAAAGTTCTACCTTAATGGCAAAATGGTAGGCACGAAAGAAGAAATAAAGGAAAAACACGGTATTGAGTATTACCAAGCAGAGATGATGTATCCAGAGGATATAAGGAAGAAATTCTGCGAGTTATTTCCTGAAGCTACCTCGTATTACTCTTGGTCAGCCACGGGATATTTGAATAGGTTAGATAGAAATTAAAAGAGCAGTTAACATAATTAACTGCTCAATCAGAGAGAAATACAGTCATAGATGAAAATCTTGTTGTACAAATAGTGTCTCCATATTTTTATGTTTTATTCGAAAGAGGAGGGGCAAAGTCATGAAACCCGTAAAAGCGAAATGTGAAGCATGTGAGCACGTGTTTCGTGTCCAGATGCTCACAGCGCGACTACCTAACCGTGTGGACAAGCACTACTTCATTTGTCCAAGCTGTAAAAGAGAGTTTATAAGTTATTATTCGAACCGTGAAATGAGACAGCTGCAGAAAGAAATTTCGAAATTATACAAAGGTTTCCGTAAATGTTATACGAAGGAACAGGCAAAGGTGATCCAAGCAAAAATCGATAAAAAAGATTTAGAGTTTAAGTGGCTACGTGATAAATTGCGGACAGATGTTGAAACGAATTTACCAAATTAAAGGGGGATAAAGTTATATGACTATACCTAAACAATTAATGATTGGTAGCGTTCCGTATGATGTGGAAGTCGTAAAAGGATGGCTTGAAGAAAGAGAAAACGGAGAAGTAAGAATTGCAGAAGTAACGTATCACGAACAACAAATCAAGATTTCGGACAATGTAGCGAAGCATGAAGGGCAAATGAAAAACGTACTTCATGAGGCGATTCACGCAATGCTTTATGAATACGGATTTGATCGTTTAAATAAAGAAGCAAATGTAAATGCATTAACTACAGTCTTTTTCGACTTTATTAAGAACAATATTCGTGGTGGTATCTCCAGTTTTGTAGGGTATCAGTATTTATTACTTAAACGTCCAGAAAAAACAAATGTAGAATTTTATGACTCTGATGCGGAGCCTGCGAATCTAAGACTAAAAAAAGAAACAGATGAATTTTCATTTATCAATACCGCGGCAGAACTTGTGAAAGTGGGTGTATCGGCATTAGGCGCTGCAGTGGCAAAAGAGGAAGTTCATAAGGCTGTGGATCTAGGTGTTACGCATGAACAGACTCAGGAATCAGTTATTAAAATGACCACGGATAAGCAAACTCGTAAACTACCAATCGTAGAAGTGAATCGTAGCTCGTTTCCTATGGAAGAGATAGCAAAGATCACGAAAAAAGAAGAAACGGATCCTATTCATTGGAAAACAGGTATTAAGTATGATGATGAGGGTACACCGAGATATCGTACACGTTACGAATGCTGCATGTGCGGAAATCGTGGGAATCAATACGAGTACAAGGAGAACAAATTCACGAAATGTCATAAATGTAATGCGAAACTCAAGATAGTACACGCAACGAAAAATGGATTCCCTGAACGCGATGCATTCGGTAATTTTTACGTAGCTAATGATGAATACAGCATTATTTTGGATGGTGAGTAAAGATGAAGAATATACCTACAAAAAACATAAGTGAAGAACTGGAGACACGTGAGGGTGTCACAACAGTGCAAGTAAGCCCCCATGAAAAAATTGAAGTAGCTGGTATTACGGTTGAGGGTCCGGCTGTAATCCTCATCAATAAAGACTAGGGGGTATTAGACGGAACTTATATACGAATATCCGATTTGGACAACATGGTTCATCTGTGTAATATTCTTTGGTTTAGCTAGCGTTATAGAAACGATTAAGAAGTAAGGAAAAGGAGATGGAAGATATGAGAGCGGTAATTAAGACGGTTGACGGTTCTGTACACACTGTAGAGGAAGCAGATTTTATTTTTGAAGGATACAAAAAGCTAGAAGGGGAGTTATTTGCGGAAGGAAATGCGATAGATACTTACGATGATAACGGCCGTATTACGGGAATTGTGAATATGCAACATGTTTCTGCGATCAAGTTCGAATATGAGAAAGATAAGGGAGCTGAAGAGAAATGAAATCAACAGGTATCATTCGTAACATTGATCCATTAGGACGTATTGTGGTTCCAATGGAATTACGCCGTACATTAGGTATCCAGGTAAAGGATCCGATGGAGATTTTCGTAGATGGTGAATCTATTATTCTACAAAAATATAACCCTAATAACTCTTGCCAAATTACAGGAGAGGTTTCAGAAGAAAATATTGAACTAGCTGGCGGTAAACTCGTGCTAAGTCCTGAAGGGGTTGATCAGGTATTAGCGGAACTCGAAGCACGTTTGAAGGGGCGATAAAATGAGCGAACCTAATAAGCAATATACAAATATCGAACTGGAAATGATTTTGGATAACTTTGTAAAGGCGTTACCTATGCAAATGCGCATGCAGCGTGAAATGTCTAAAGTATATAAAGCACGTTTTGACGCACTTGTTTCAGAAGGTTTTACGGAACAACAAGCACTGGAAATCGTAAAATCACGTGGTATAGAGTGAAAGGCTCCGAAGCGATCTTACGAGCGATGCACCAGGTAGGAGGAGAAATTCCAGCTACGCAGTTTGATACGTGGCTGGGACAACTCTCTCGGTTAGGACTACTGGAGCAAGTCACGAAAGATGATAATCATGTTTATTACTACCGGCTTACGGATAACGCAAGACAGTTTTTAGCGAAGAAGGGTGTGACGTGAGGATGGAAAAAGAGACGAAAATTAAGGCGTTAAAAATTAACGGGGAGAAAGTTATGTGTGACAGCCCTGTATTACACGAACCGTCAGCAGCTACGTTTATACCGAAAAAAGGTATTTTCCAAAAAGAGAACCACACTTGGTACATCGATTTCCTCACATATGCTCGTAAAGATTTCTTTGATTTTCTAGAGGATCGTGTAGACGTCTTAATAGAAATCACAGAGGAAAACGGAAATACACGTCAAGGACATGCCTTATTTACAGGTATTGATTCTAATTCAGATGAACCACTCGAATATCGAATGAAAGGTATCACGGAATTAGAGCCTGTAAAGACAGAGATTCCAGAGGTACCTGAGTTCCATATGAAAGATCTTCACGGTAAACAAGTCACGCTTTACTACAGTTCTGATACTTCTACGACAGGTGATTATACAGTTGAGACACTTATCGCTTTAGAGAATGCAGGTAGTAATAAAGTGGGAATATATGTTCTTAGTAGTGAGGTAAAGGAGAGACACAAGTGAATTATATAGATCGTATCACGGAATTAGCCCCGCAATTACCGGCGGTCGTTTTAGAAGATGTGATGAACCGGATTAAGGATTGGATCGTAAGTGGCGGGAAAGAAGATGATCCGTATATTGAACAGCAACTGAGATTCTTGGAACGTGTGGCTGCAAGGAGTAAGGAACATGACGTCTGAAGAAATAAGGAATTTAGAAATCGATGGCGTAGAGGTTCCGTTTTATGACGGGTATGTGACGGTACAAGAAGGAGTTGTTACGGGTAAGCTCACCTGGAGTCTCCATGTTGTGAATTATGGGGTAAGTGAATTTGTGGCTACGAACCAGTTACGTGATGTGAATATCGAGACAGAGCAGGGCAATGTATATGCTGGAGAAGGATTGATTGCGAAAGTGACTGAGGAACGGTTTCTCTTAGCTGGAAAGTCGGTGCTACGTGGTTATGAGACAACAGCGGCGTGGCACGTGTTTCGAGATTCGGAGATTCACAGCTGATTACACGAAAATAAAAATATATAAAAGAAAAGTTTTTAGGAGGGGGTCTAATACACTACAGTACTCAAAAAAGAAAAAGACAATAAAAAAGAACCCCCCCTTAAAAAAATATACCTTATATATATAATATAAATATAAAACTAATAATTATATATTATATATATAGTAGTATTTATTAATAGTTATATAGTATGTAATACTATTAATGGTTTAAGGTGTTTGTTTTAGGGGTTTGATTTTCTGAGTCAGGAGGTTCGGAGATGACCAGAATTGATGGCTACGTTTCAAAGAAGACAATACGACTATGGCTGGAGAATTACGAATCGCTGGCTGTAGGTGATCGGTTCCCTGATGCACCGCCTAGCTTTACTGGACCTGGTGCACTGGATGGGAAAGGCGATGGACGGTTGAATAAGATTGTGCTGGATCAGGCGATTAAGCAATTACCGAAGAATATGCGGTATATCGTGTTAGCACGGTACGTGGTGAAGATTCCGAGGAAACGTACATTGCATAAGTTGAATATAAATGCTGATACGTATTACCAACGGTGTAGACAAGCTGTAGATTTGTTGCACATGAATATTAACGGTGATATGGCTGGCATGAGAAGTTTAATAAAAAAGTTGTACGGGGCTTGACAAAGTACCGTCACACTAGGTACTATTTATGATAGGATGGTGAAATTGTGTCCTACTCCAGTACTAAATAATACGCATAGCCATGAGGCCCGTAATTAGGGTATCATGGCTATTTTTATGTCCGTTGGATTGGGCCGACTGTGGTGTATATAGTAGGTAGAAACTAAGGTAACTACTGTAGTAGTTACCTAACTATCGGCAACACGAAAGGTGAAACCGATGGGTGTTTTTATCAGCCGAGCTCGCTGAGAGAGAAGGGTCTTTGAAACTCAGGGGGTCATAATCATTCATATCGGTTTCATAACTTAAAGGTTTTGACACTTTGTTATGGGTGTGATAGTATCAAGGTATCAAATGGTGTCATAACTTAGTGTCATTAGTTAGGGCCGAAATGGAGCTGATATGAATGAAGTACGGATATGCGAGGGTAAGTACGATTCACCAGGACTTAGAGGCACAGATTCAAACACTGGAGAAGGAAAGCTGTAGTATAATTTATTCAGAGAAGTTCACTGGTACAAAAGCTGATCGTCCTAAGTTTAAGGAAATACTTTCGATACTAGAGTCAGGTGACACACTGGTAGTTACAAAGCTGGATCGCTTTGCTCGTTCGACAGTCGATGCTATACAGACAGTAAGAGAACTGTTTGAAAAAGGTGTGAAGGTACATGTATTGAACATGGGACTGATAGAGGATACACCGACTGGGCGCTTAGTCTTCAATGTTATGAGCGCGTTTGCGGAGTTTGAACGTGACATGATTGTTGAGCGGACACAAGAAGGTAAAGCAATTGCTAAGCAGCGTGAAGACTTTAGGGAAGGTAGACCGAATAAGTACAGTAAGAAACAAATTGAACATGCGCTAGGCTTATTAGCTAATAATCATTCATATAAGCAAGTAGAAGAAATGACTGGAATCAGTAAAAGTACACTAATACGAGCAAAAAAGAAAAAAGAGTCGGAAAAATAATTTCGGCTTTTTCTTTTTGTTCGAGAACATATTCAGTCCCCCGGGGGAGGTCAAATCTGGTAAGGAGCTGGCAGGCGCTCGTAACGTTCCGCCAGAATTTTTAAACTCGGGGGGCTACACAAAATATACGAATTTCAAGGCAATCGATACTAAATCGGTTGCCTTTTTCTATTTCACGAAGAAAGGGGAGCGAAATGATGGCGAAGTTAGACGAGTTAAAACAGAAACTTACAGCTAAACAAATTCAAGCGGCGTACCTGCTTGTAGAAAACGAGTTGATGGAATCGAACAACGAGGAAAAAAGGACTCAGGACGAAATGGCCAACGAGCTAGGCATAAATCGGACAACGCTTTGGGAGTGGCGAACTAAGAACCAGGACTTCATCGCATTCAAGAGCGAAGTGGCCGATAGTTTTCTAGCAGAGAAGCGCGAGCAGGTGTACAGCAAGTTAATGCAGTTAATTTTAGGGCCACAACCGAGTGTGAAAGCTATGCAATTGTATATGCAGCGATTCGGTTTACTGACTGATAAGAAAGTAATCGAGGGTGATTTAGGAAATGCAACCCGTACAAATGCGGAAATCGAAGAACAGCTTCAGAAATTAAAAAAATTGACAGGCGAGTAAAAGGAGGACGGGCTACATGGCATATATAGACGGTAAATGGTTAGCCCGTCAAGAACGTCAGGAACGTATCAATCTTGTAGCAGAAAGAGCGAAGAAATTACAGGAGTTGTACGAGACTGGTGAGGCTACAGAATATTACATGGATACACTACTTGCTGACATCGATGAGTTAGAAAAGTTAAAAAGGGTGCACCGTGGAGAACATGACATGCTGTACTTCATGTATGAATATTTCTCTGAAGAAGGGAATCCCGGGAATCCAGATAACTTAATTCCTGCCGGAGTATCGATGGATGATGCTGCAGAGTTTCACCAAACGTTATGTGAGCTATTAGATGACATCACAACAGGTAGGGAGAAAAAGAAAAAAGTAGCATGGAGTGTAGGACGTGGTCATGCAAAAACTGCTTATCTGAGTAACGGTTATTTGTGTCATCAAGTCGTGTATCGATTAAAGCAGTATATTGTTTTGATTTCTGAAACATCTGATGTAGCTGGTGACTTTATATCTTGGGCACGTGATCAGTTAAAGTACAACGAAAAATTACGCGAGGATTTCGGAATCTTACTTCATGAGCAAAAGAGCCGAAATGAAGTAGATAACGACAAAGAGTTTGTGACTTTAACAAACACAAAAGTCGAAGCGAAAGGTATCGGGACACAGGTACGTGGTTTACGTCACGGTTCAAAAAGGGTTCAGCTCTACATTTTGGATGATTTGGAGAGTAAAGAAAATACCGCGACGGTTGACTTGATTGCCAAAAACAAACGCTGGTTCAAAGAAGAATTGCTTCCAGGTTTGAGTCGTCAAGAAGGTGCTTGTATTTATATGGGTACCATCGTTTGTTACGACAGTTTATTGCATCACGTGATTAAAAATCGTCGTGATTTCGTATCCAGATCATTCCCGGCAATTTTGAAATGGTCAGAGCGCGAAGACTTATGGCAAGAATGGCGTGAGATTCGTCAGGTAGATGATCCAGATTCAGCAGATCGTGCTCGACAATTTTATGAACAGAATAAAGAAGAAATGTTACGTGGTACAAAAACATTATGGCCATCTCATTTCCCATACATCGACCTGATGGAAATTAGGGAAGACGACGGTACCAAAGCGTTTAACCAGGAGTATTTATGTAACCCGACTGACGAGGAAAGACAGATATTTAAACCGAAATATTTCACGTACTGTACTGAAAAAGATTTGAAAGATAAAAACCTTTTATATTACGGTGCTGTCGATTTCGCAATGGGGAAAGAAAAAGGTGACTACAGCGTAGTAGTTACACTTGCGAAAAACGTGGAAACAGGCACGTGCTACATTATCGATATTTTTATGGAGCGTGTGCATCCAAATACGTTGTTAGAAAAGGCTGTAGAATACACGCTGGCATATCAATATGAATCAATAGCAGTAGAGGCACAACAAGCACAGGAGTGGTTTGCTGAGAAAGTTGGGGAAGCGTTGCAGAAGAAAGGGTATCCTTCATCGACGCGCTTAAAACAAATTAAGCAACGTACACGAAAAGCACTACGTATTGAGTCATTGTTACCTGATATACAGAGTGGTAAATTACGTTTTATGAAACATTTACGTGCTTTATTGGAGCAATTTGAAATGTATCCGATGCATCCGCATGATGATGGTCCGGATGCAGTTCAAATGGCTTTTTCTATTGCATATAAACGTGCAAGACGTAAAGCGGGAACTACAGGAAATTCAAGATATTGAGAAAGGAGGAGCTTGAATGAGAGTACAAGGTGATCGTAATTTTATGAATCCAGTGGAAATTGTAATGCCAGTTCGTACCGCACTCGGCGATTCTGAGTGGACACGTATTATGTCCGAGGTTCGCTTGTATGAGCGTTATGAAGGAGACTTAAACGTATGGTCTGATTATAAAAAACCAGATAATCTCGACTACGAACCTACGAAAATACAACTTGATTATCCTCAAAAAATCGTAAACATGATTGCAGCGTGGCAATTTGAAAAAGAACCGAAGGTCACAGTTCCTCCTGATGTGATAGACGATCCAGCTCTTATGATTCAATCAGGATATGAGCCTAGTGAAGAGCAACAACGCGAAAACAGTAGAGCGAAGGCGAAGGAACGGTTATTAACATGGGTTTGGGATGATAATCGAATGCATGAGAAGTTATTAGCAGCAGCGAAAGACCGTGCTATTTCCAAAACTGGTGTGTATGCCCGTCTTCACTACGATAAACGTCGTGGTGAATTTAAGGTTATTTGGCATCCATCGACGGAAGTTATTGCGAAGTATAGCGACTGGGATATAGATCAGCTGGAAGAAATTCATTTTATCGCATGGCTTGACGAGGAACAAACGAAAATGTGGAAGTTATCGTATTACTTAGTTTGGCGTAAAGAAACTGGTGAGTACGACTGTGAAATTGAAGAGGCGATATACAACGGTGACTTAGAAAAACAAGAGGATAGGGTTGAGCGCTCATCAATGGGTATTGATTTTATTCCTGTAGTACCAGTACCGACTGAAAAATTAAGTAAACGTACTACGGGTTATAGTGAACTTGAAAAAACAATAAAGTTGTCTGAGGAAATTGATAAAAAAATGTCTGATTACTCGGATGCATTACGTTTTGAAATGTTTGCTATTACCTTGCTGACGAACGTAGATGAGGATCCGAAGAATCCTCTACAAGTTGCACCAGGTGCGAAATGGGATTTAGGTGACGGTGCTGAAGATGCAGGTGAACCAAGCGCTAAAAAGCTGGAAAGTGGATTCCGATTTAAAGAAACCATTGAAGCGTATCTGGACCGATTGCAGAAACGCCTACATGAAAAAGCAGAGGTACCGATGGTGAACACTGCTGACATGAATACGGGCGGTATAAATGACATGGCGGTCCAGCTTTTATTTAGTAATATCATTTCAAAAACACAACGCTCATGGGTGATATGGCAGTCCCGTCTACAAACCTTAAATGAGTATATTTTACGTTATATGAAAGCAAGGCAGGATGATCCAAAGTTCAAATACGATAAAGAAATGTTAGCAAAAGTAGATAACTATTATGCTAGCAAGATTATTTTTGGTTTACCGTTACCGCAAGATCAAAAAGCACTTATCGAACAGTTAGGCGATGAAATTTCAAACGAAATCGAATCAATTAAAGGTGCGATTACGAGAAGTGGTAAAGAAAATGCGGAACAGAAATTCATGGAGATTATGCAAGAACGAATGTTGAAACGACAGTCTCAGGATCCGTATAACGAAAAGTAATACTTGCCTTACGAAATGGCGCTATAAACTTTCGGAAATTATAGCCGACAGGCTCAAAATGGAGGATTTGCAAATGGAATACGCAAAACAAGCTACAGCATTAAAATTTTTTGTAGAACAAGTACAAAAAACACCTAAGTTCCCACTTCGATTAGACCTACAGTTTTTCTCTGATGGTGGTAGTCCTGAGGATAATCCTGATAACAACCCTGGCGATCCTACTAATCTACCTAAATCACAAGAGGAATTAGATGAACTTGTAAAGAAACGCTTAGAACGTGAACGTAAAAAGTCAGCTGAAAAATACGGCGACTACGATGACGTTAAAGCAAAATTAGCAGAATACGAAAAAGCTGAAGAAGAGCGTAAAAAGCAAGAAATGACGGAAATCGAACGTTTGCAGGCTGAGAAAGAAGAAGCTGACAAAAAGGCACTAGAAGCTTCCGAAGCAGCACAAAAAGCGCAAGAAAAAGCAAATACACGTATTCTAAATACGGAAATTAAGAGTATGGCACGTGCTTTAGATGCGAATGATCCAGGTGACGTATTGGCGCTTTTAGATAAGTCGACTATTCAACTTGATGAGAATGGTAATTATCAAGGAGTTGAAGAGGCTGTTAATGCGCTAAAGGAAAGTAAACCTTGGATGTTCAAGAAAGTTGTGGGGGCAGATGCAGCTGGTGGCGCGAATCCAGGAACAAATCCGAGAGCGAATGAAATACTTGCTTTAGAAAAAGAGCTGGAAGAAGCGAAAACAAAAGCGTTAAAAGATTCAAAGTATGCGGGCGAGGTAACACGTATTTATAACAAGTTGTTAGAAGCAAAATCGAAGAAATAACGGATCGTTGATTAAAAGTCAGCGGTTTTTTAATTTAAAAAATTTGAGGGGGCTACAAATATGCCAGTACCAACTACGTACGAATTTCAACAACAAGTAAGACAAATGCAAGCGAATGTGGATTTAATTCTCACGAAAGCACCTGTTCTTTTCGGGTTAATTGGTGTAGGAGACGCTTTAACACAAACTAAATTTGAATGGCAGAACGACTATTTAAACTCTGATACAGGTATTGTGAAAACAGCCGCAGCTGTTGGGGATACGGACCTAGTTTTAGAAAAAGGCGAGGCTCGTAAATTCACTGAAAATGCTCTGGTACAAAACGGCTTAGAAGTGCTACGTGTAGTAAGTGTCGATGAAAACGCGGATAAAATCACTGTGCAACGTGGTTACGATAGTACGAAAGCGGAGGCAATTACAGCTGGTGGTGAATTAAAAGTCATTGCAAGACCGAGACCAGAAGGTGAAGATGCTTTCCGTAAGAATGAAATCAATGACCGTTTAGTGTCACATAACTTCTCACAAATCTTTTCAAGATACGCATCTGTTTCACGTACACAACAACAAGTGAACACATACGGCGTATCAAACGAATTAGATTATCAAGTAAACCTGCGTTTACAAGAGATGATTCGTGAAGCGAATACGTCTTTAATTTATGGCCGTAGAAATGGCGGTTCTCCGACACAACCGCGTACTACAGGTGGTTTATTTGCATTTACAGGTATTGAAGGTTCTCATAAGCAAGATTTTAAAGGGAACGAAATCGCGGCTAAACTACTGAATGACGCTGTAGAGCAAGTGTTTACGCGAGGCGGTTCAGCAAACACAATTTTATGTGGACCAAATATCGCGCGACAAATTACAAAGCTTGGTGGCGATACAATTCGTACTACACGCCAAGATACCGCAGCAGGTTACCAAATCTTATCGTTTGTATCGGATTTACCAGGTGGAGCGATTTCTAGTGTTGTAGTTGATTTAAATATGCCTAAAGATCGTGCGTTACTTCTTGATACAGAAAAAGTAAAGGCACGTTACTTAACTCCAATTTATGATCAAGATGCTACACCAAATGGTGCTGACTACTTCTCTCGTGTCATTCGTGGGGAATTTGGATTTGAAGTTAAGAATGCGAAAGAGTCTATCGCTGTTCTTGAAAATATCTCTAAAACAATGGCTTAAAAGGTAGCGTGTATGCTACCTTTTTTGTATTTTGAAAGGAGTTTTATGCATGTCTATTTCTGAAAATCAAGCACAACGTTTAAACAGATCGATGCCGATTGCGAAAGACACATCACTTGGCAATATTATTAAAGGTCTTGAAGAAAAAGTAGCTCTAATACCCAAAAAGGTTGATAAACAACCAGATAGTACAGCGACTGACGTAGCGGGTGTAGTAAAAGACTTAAACGCCCTTATTGCAAAGTTAAAAGCTGCAGGAGTTATGATGCCTTAACAAAATTACAGTGACGGAGGTGACACCGAATGAAGGTGTCGGAAAGACTGGAGAGTCGGTTAGCAAAAGTTCCAAAAGTAACTCCGGAGGACATCGGAAATTGGTTGTCTGAAGCCGAAACTGAGTCAGAGTTAACTGAAAAAGTAAATGCAAATGCTGTTTTTTATCTTGCGTTGTCATTTGCTTATGAATCAATTGCAGCAGACGCAGCGCGCTATTTTTCTTATACAGATGGTGAAGAATCGGTTGATAAATCGATGATCTTTGCGAATTATAAGAAGTTATCAGCGGACGCGCTTAAAAAATACAGGAAGTATCGACGTGGAAAAGGTACTCATCAAACATTTGCTAAGCGGGCAGATGGGAGATGATTACATGAGCGATTCTCAACAAGAGATGGATGCAGCGCTCGATACCATTTCCGAAGAATTTAAAGAGGAGCACGAAAAACAAGTTTCTGATACTGTAAAGGCCATTATCCTAATACGTTTGTTTTTAGTTGATTTATTGAATGACTATCAAAAGGATGGAATCGTGAAGCGTAGTAGGTTAAATGCGTTATTACGAGACCTTACTTTATACGAAAAAGAATTTCGTAAACAAGCAGAGCGGTCATTCCATACATTGATTGAAAACACATCGAAGTGGATCACATCAAAATTATCAGAGGCAGGTTTGGACGTGAAATCTATAACTGCGGTAAATAAGCAAATTATTCAAGGGGTTATAAAAAGACCTGGTGAAGATGGCTTAGTTTTGTCTGATCGTGTATGGAATTTATCTGGAGATATGAGAGATCGATTAAGTAGTGTCATTCGTCCATCTGTATTAAAGGGCGAGAGCATTACAATGATTTCTCAAAAGATAAAGGAAGTACACGACAATGAGAAATGGAAGGTTGAGCGTGTAGCAATTTCTGAGAGTACTAACACGTACCGAGCAGCTACTATACAGAATGGATTAGAAAGTGAAATTGTGACAGGTTATCAAATTATTGATAATGGCCATCGCCACAGATACCACTCAAAGCATATGTGTTACAAGCTAGCGAGACGTGATGCATACGGTTTAGGAGCTGGAAAGTATCCGAAAAATATTCCGGAAAGCCTTATGAATCAATTAATAAGCCCACATCCACAATGTTCGTCACGGCTGAACTACTTAATAAGCGGGGAGGTGTAGCAATTGCTTACTGAAGATGATATTAAAGAGATTCGCGAAAATCGTGAAATGATTGAGCAGGGACGTAGAGAACCGGTGATTTTATACATTAAAGGGGTTTCTGAAAAAGATCCAATTACAGGAGAAGAAATTCAAGGTGCCCCCCGAAAAGAAACTGTTCAATTAGTTTGGAAGAAATTCACGTCAGTGGAAAAGACGAAGTTCGCTGATCTAGATGTTAAAAAAGGAGAGGCGCTCGTTACATTTCCTCTTAATGTGGACTTAGAGAACATTGAAAAAATTGAGCGTAAAGGTGTTTTTTACGTTATTGAACTTATCGATGAAAGAGGGCTTGGTGGCGTAAACCGTCGTGAGGTCATTGTAAAGAGGGTGATTTGATGAGAATCAGAGTTGTTGTTAAAGGAAAATCAAATGTGTTAAAAGCACATAACCCTAATAGATACAAAAAACCAATTGAACAAACGGTAGAAAAACATACACGTCTACAGGCTAATCAAGCATCTAATCGTGCTCCGATATTACACGGTCCTTTATCTGAAAGTATTCCTGCAAGTGTAAAGATGGTAGTCGGTGCGAGAATTATTGGTACGTATGGATCTCCTCTTATTTACGCAGCGGTACAAGAATTTACGCACAAAACAAAAAAAGGTTTTATGCGTAAAACAGCTTTTGAAGGTGAGCAACCATTTGTTGAGGATATAAACAAAACTGTTCAACGTGTAGCGAAGGGGCATTAATTATGTTGAATGATGTAATGTATTCATTAAAAAAATTGCTGGATGTTTTTGCGCCTACTACATGGATATACGATGGTGTTTCTGTATCAGGAAAAGACAAACCCTTCATTACCATTGAGGATTTGTCAGGAACAATTAGCAGGTATTCAAAGGAGAATTTTTCACGTAATCATCTGATACAAGTAGGTGTGTATGCAGATAAAATTTTTGATAGGAACGATTTGCAAGATAGAATAATTAACCGATTCGAAAAGAGTTCAATTGACTTGTTCGATACAAGTAAAAAGAATCCAGAACGAATCGGTTTTTTTAATGCAAAAGTAAAGAATTTTGAACCACTGTCTCAAAAAGACGTTGAGATTTTAACAGCGAAACACTTGAGTTTTATTACTATAACAATCAGAAATTAGAGGAGGAACAAAAATGGCAGAAGTAAAAAAAAGTAATGCACCTGAGTTTAAAGGTGCCGAAACGCTTTACTTGATTGACATTCCGCAACCTGATGGGAAAACTACAAAAACAGTTCGATTTTTTAACCAAACGTCAGGTTCACGATCAATTGAGGCTGGAGAAATCGAGTTAAAAACGAAAGATAAGAGTGGATCTGATTACGGTGACGTAACACAATCAGCTAGTATTGAAGGGATTTGTACTGAAGGTGACGAGGGACTTGATTATGTAGAAGAAGCAATTCTTAATAAAGTTTTAGTAAGAATTCATGAAGTTAACCTACGTAGTGCAACCGCTTCTGAGTTTAAAGTTAAATCAGGAACATACATGTTGAATAGTTTGGAACTTTCTCATGAAAATGAGGAGTACTCAAAGTATTCTATCGGCTTAAAATTAAACGGGAAAATTTCTAAAGGGACGCTTAATAAAGTACCAGAAGGTGCACCTTCTGGTGATGTAGCTACACCAGGAACTGAATAAGGATGTTTTGAGGAGGATGAGAGATGGAATCTATAACAGAAATAATTGCTGATTTTGAAAAAAGAATTAACGATCTACAAAGAGATAATGAAGGTTTAATTCAAACGTTAAATTGTGTTTCAGCAGGTGTAAACGAATTAAACAGAAGGGTCAATATGTTAGAAGAGGGATTAGCAACGAAAGCTGATATAACTCATGTTCAACTAATAAATAAACAATCTGAAATAATTAAGAAGATTAATGACAGTAAATTGGTAGGGATGGATTGTAAGGTTGGGGTTTCATTAGATGGAAGAGTTGTAGCGGAATCCATTGTCGAACATACAGCTGATTCAATCCAAGGTCGCGTAGTAAAAGGGAGTGAGATAAATGAAACTAGATAAACAAGAACAAGCGGTTGCAATTGGTACATTTATTTCAATGCTAGGACAAGACCTTGTAAATGAACGCATCGATAAACAGAAATTAGAAAGTGTACTTCCTATCTTTAATGAAATGCAAGATAATACAACACCAAAGCAAAAGAGAGAAGCAATGATTAGTTTGCTTGGTAAAGCAGTGGATGAATTCCTGGAAAATAAATAATTGAGATTTGAATAAGCGTTCATATAAACGCTTTTTTATTTTGAACAAAAAATTGGAGGTAATTATTATGGCTGAAAAATCGTATACGCGTTTTGTAATTAATGGTAAAGAACAAGAACTGAAATTCTGTTTACAAGCACTGAGATTATTAGATGAAAACGGTGGGCCGATGCAATTCGTTTCTCAAACCATGCAGGGCGGAATTACTAATTTCACGGATGTGGTTTATTACGCACTGATTCATACAAATGAGGGAATCACGTATGAAGCTGTACAGAAAGAGATTGAAAATATGTTTAATGCTGAAAAACTAGACCTTGATGAAATTCTAAAGTACAACAAAGCAGTTGTGCTAAATAGTTTTTTCTTCCAGAAGACAGTGAAGAAACTTCTAGGGACAATGACAGCGGAACAACAGAAATCGTTCGAGAACCTGTACGCATAAATATTGATGAATTGCAAGGTGAGTGTTTTCGTTTTTTTAATATGACCACCTTGCAATCTTGGCGTATTAGTCTCAAGGAGTATCACCTTATGTTGAACGGATATAAGGAACAACTACTTGATAAGTACGAGTTTGCAAGTGTACAAGCTTTGTTTAATCGAAATGCTCAAAGTGACAAAATCAAGTCATTAGCGGATATATATACACGTCCAGAAAGTGTTCGTGATATTGAAAAACAAGCAAATGAACGGAAAGAAGTAGTTGAAAAAATTCAAAGGAACGAATCGTTCTTTGATCAAATAGAATCGATGATTAGAAGTCAAATACAAGAAGAGGAAGGGTAGGTGAGGTGAATGAGCCAGAACAAGGTAGAAACTCAGGTGATTGCGGACATATCTAATTTAATAAGTAACCTTGGACAAGCTACACAAGCATGGAATACATTTTTTCAGCAGATTAGTAGACCACCTCCTATCCCACCTGCTCCACAGCCGCCGTCACCTCCACCATTACCGCCAGCGCCACCAGCACCACCGCCTCCTGATTATTCAGGGTGGCGTGCTAGATTTCAAGAAGTAGGTAATCAAGCAATTGAAATGGGCCGACGTGTACAGCAAACAGGGCAAACAATGCAAAATGCATTTGGTCCTGCAGCTGCAGCGTCGGCTTTTGCTTTAGGGAGTATGATTCAAAAGTCACGAGAATTTGAATCACAAACTCGTAAAGCGGCAGTTTTAACTGCAGGCGACTACGGTCAAGTAAAGAAAGCGATTCTTGATATGGCAAAGAATTCTGTGTATTCAACAGGGCAGGTAGCAGCGGCTTTTGCTGAAATGGGTGCGAAAGGTTTCGATTCGGCTCAAGCAACGTCCGCATTACCTGGTGTGTTGAGTGCAGCGGCTGCATCAGGCGAAGACCTGGGGATGGTTGCTGATACGATTACGTCAGCTTTAAACTCATTTGGTATGGAGGCAAGTCAAAGTACACATGTTGCTGATGTTCTAGCAACAGCCGCAAACGCAACAGCTGCGGGTGTAGGGGATATGCAATACGCTTTTAAATATGCGGCGGGTCCAGCAGCTCAATTAGGCATATCGATGGAAGAACTAGCGGCTTCTGTTGGTATTATGTCAAATAGTGGTATTAAAGGGGAGACCGCTGGTACAGCATTACGTGCATCTTTACTACGTTTAGTTAAACCGCCAAAAGCAGCGGCGAATGAGTTAAAACGACTTGGCGTATCTATTACGGATCAACAAGGTAATATGAAACCATTGTCTCAAATTATTGGTGAGTTGAAATCAGGAATGGAAGGTATGACAAGTGCACAAAAAGGTGCGGCGTTAGCAACAATATTTGGTACAGAAGCTGTATCAGGTATGATGGCACTTGTAGCAGCAGGCCCTGAAAAGATTGATGCTTTAACGCAATCCTTAGTGAACTCGGACGGTGCTTCTAAAAAAGCTGCGGACTCCATGCTTGAAGGATGGGCCGGAGCACTGACGAAAATGGAAGCCTCTCTTGATGTTGCGGCACGTGCATTTACTGACGCATTAGCTCCTGCATTAATGGCTGTAGCTGGAGTAGTTGAAACCTTGGCAAACGCATTTATGAAATTACCGGCTCCTGTGCAGACGGTGATTGCTTCGGTAGTAGCATTTACTACAGCTTTTTTAGTTATAGCAACGGTAATTGGTATGGTAACAAATGCTGTAGGTACAACTATGATTCTATTTGGTAAATTAGCTAATTATATAAGTAAAAGTTCAGCTGTAGCTTTTATTGCTAGAAATGCCATGATAGCATTGCGTGCAGCTTTTGTGTTTCTAACAGGACCAATCGGAGCAACGATTGCAATTCTAAGCTTAGTGGGGGTAGCGCTAGTTCAACTTTACAAACATAACGAGACTTTTCGAAATGCCGTTAACAATGCGTGGGAATCAATAAAAAATGGGACCATAGCAGCAGTTGAAGCTATGAAATCTGCTTTTGATTCTTTAGGTTCTTATCTTGGGACAATACCGGAAAAATTTTCAGCAATGGGTACAGCAATCAGTGCAGCATTAGAGGCAGGGTTAATTAAAGCAGGTCAAGTGTTTTCTAGTTTTGCAACAGCAGTAGAGGTTTCGTTAGCTGTAATAAAATCGAAATTTAGTGAATTTGGTCAGGGGATAAGTGGCGCGTTTAGTTCAGCAATATCAGGACTTAGTGCAGCATTTGCTGGAATTGGATCAGCCCTTTCTCCAGTAATTGACTTTATAAAAATGTCCTTCTCTTCAATAGGGAATACGATAGCTACTTTAACACCATTAATTGTACGTTTAGGCTTATCGTTTTTAGGTGTTTCAGGCCCTGTAGGATGGGTAATCGCTATTGTAGCTTCTTTAGGTGCTACGATATTTAAATTGATAAATACAAATGATCAAGTGAAGTCTGCGTTTATGTCGGCTTGGCAGTCTATACAATCGATTTTTAGTTCTGTGATTTCTGCGATTTTGCCGGTTGTTCAGTCAATAGCTCAAGGGATTACACAAGCATTTGCACCACTTGCTCCTGAATTTGCGAAAACGGGACAAGTTATAGCAGAGAGCTTCGCTACACTTGGGCCTGCTCTTTCTGAGCTAGGTGCAGCCTTTGGCGAGTTAGGTTCTACAATAGCTAGTTTGTTTAGTGAAGTAGTACAAGCCGTAGTACCGATAGCACTCGATTTATTCCGTTTGTTCGGAGAAACAATACAAGCTGTAGTACCTTTAGCATCTGATTTATTCAAACTTTTCGGTCAAGTGGTACAAGAAGTAATGCCTATGATCACTGAATTAATTCAGATGTTTGCTGATACGACAATAGAAATTATGCCAGTGATAACGGAGGCTATACAACAAGTAGCTCAAATTTTTACTGAGCTAGCAACTACGGTTTTACCAATATTCGCTCAAGCTTTTCAAACGGCATTCCCTATTATATTGCAAGTAATCCAGGCGGCATTTAGCATAGCAGGAATGCTGATTCAAGGGTTTGGAGAAGTCTTATCAATCATAGCGACGTCAGTGATTCCGATTATTCTCCAGGCGGTACAAGCGGTCTTCCCAGTAATAGCTGGAATTATAGCTGCTGCGATTTCCGTTGCGATTCCTATTATTCAATTATTAGGCCAGGTAATCTCTATCATAGCGACTACGGTTATTCCTTTAATTTTACAAATCGTTCAGGCGGTTTTCCCGGTAATAGTTTCGATAATTCAAGCGGCGATTCCCGTAGCTACTGCGATACTTGAAGGCCTAGCAACAATAATAAAAGGCGTAGTGATCCCGGCGATTCAATTTATTTTGTCGATTGTCCAGGCAGTTTTTCCCGCTATTATGGGCGTAATAACCTCTGCTATTGGGATAATCACCAACATAATAAAGCTTTTCACTTCAGTTTTAAAAGGAGATTGGAGTGGAGCGTGGAACGCGGTGAAAGGCATTACATCGAGTGTAATGTCATTAATCGGAAATATCATCCAAGGGGCGATAAATTTAATTTCCGCGGTCGTGACTGGTGGACTAAATCTAGTGAAATCTATTTTTTCTAGTGTTTTATCAGCGATAGGTTCTCTAGTAAGTTCAATTTTTTCAGGTATAGGTTCAGTCATTTCATCTGTTATGAACGCAGTAGGTAGCATCATTTCTTCAATTTGGAATGCGGCTAAGTCAGCGACATCTAACATCCTAGATTCTATCTATAACACAGTGACTCAAATTTTTGACAATGTAAAGTCATTCCTTAGCGGAATCGATTTAGGAAGCATAGGAAAAAATATGATGCAGGGACTTTTAAACGGTATAAGCTCTATGGCTGGGGCTATTTGGGACAAAATTACGGACATCGGAAATGGAATTAAAGATAAAATTTCAGGACTTTTATCGATTCACTCACCGAGTCGTTGGTTCAGGGATTTCATTGGTGTCAATATGATGAAAGGTTGGATTAATGGTATAGATGCTATGAAAGGTGCTGTACAAAGAACAACCGAACAAATGACTGAATGGATGAAACCTGAAGCCCTACAAGTAGAGACTGTATACGGAATGCCAAGAGGACTTGGCGCGTACCAGACAGCTAAACCACAAACAAGCACAGGGAATACGGATTCCGGAACTGCTTCAAATTCTACAGCTAGTGAAAGACGACCCGCGTATATTAATATACAGCTTGGTAGACAAGAGTTTAATAGGTTCGTTGATGATATTACTGGAGAGCAAGAGGCTGTGAAAAAACGGAAAGAAGTATTTTAAAGGAGGGCGGTAGATTGTTAGTTTTTAATGGAATTAATTTAGAAGAATACTTCGAACAAAAATACGAAAAAGGATTTTTTATGGTTAACGATATAAGAGGTCGCGGAATTTTAAGTGACGAAATTAATGAGTTAACGGTACCTCACCGCCCAGGTTCATATTTTTTAAGTAAAAGGACTCCCAAGAGAGTATTAGAAGTAGATTTCTCTCTTAAGGGAGTCTCTCTTTTTGAACTAAGGAAACGGATAGATGAATTGAATGGTTTATTAGATACAGAAGAACCTGTAAAAATTACCTTCACAGACGAACCGGATATTGTGTATTACGGGATTAAGGAATCTGTAGAGGAGACTTTAGAAAAATCTAATATTCATCAAGCAACTATTACACTAATATGTCCAATGCCGTATAAGTTAGGAAAAGAGCAAACCGTTGAATTTAAAAAAGACGTTAGTGGGTTAGTTGCTAATATCCAAAATAAAGGAACAGTTCATTCTAACCCTATCATTGAAATTGATATTACAAAGCCAAACACTTTTTTAGATGTATGGTTCGGCGGGGTATCTTTAAGTGATCGAGATTACTTTCGTATTGGGATGCCGTTAAAAACTGTGGAAAAACCCGTTGAAAGAAATCAAAGGCTTATATGGGATGAGATGGCTACCACTGTAGGGTGGAGTAAAGTCAGCTCAATGGAAGATGGTGAACCGGTTGGTGAAATGAAATCAGATAAATATCAATTCTATTGTTCTGATTTTGGGACTGGAACGGGAAAGGGATGGCATGGTGCAGCTGTCAAAAAAAGTATCCCTGGTGGCCCAGTAGAAGATTTTATCATGCAAGCTTACGTTACTTGTAAGAGCAAGAAAATCAATGAAATGGGACGAGTTGAGATAGCAATACTCGATGAAAATAGTAAGGTACTTTCAAAAATCGCTATGAACGATCTCTATTGGCAAGCCGAACAAAATTTCGGAACAATGGTTATTGGATACGATAATAAGCCTGGTAAAATAGGTTTGATCTATGAGAGTGGCGATTACCCGAATACCTGGAATCAGTATTTGGGTCGATTGTGGATAGCTAGGACCGGAAATGTATGGGAAGCGTATATTTCAAAATTCCTTCCAGGGACAGAAAAAGATGATTCAGAGCGCTTTGCGAGATGGACTGATAAAGACAATAAGCATATGGAAAAAGCAGCTCAAATACAGATTAGTATCATGCAGTGGCAGGATGTACCGCCAGTAGAAGCGATGTCAGTTAGTGATTTAAAGTTTTGGAAAGTGAATTTAAATACGAATAACACACCGCCTTATATAGTTGATGTTGGTGATAAAGTCGTGATTGATACAGAGAGTAGTCATGTCAGTATTGAAGGGAAAAACGCGATTAACATAAAAGAGTTTTTCAGTAATTTTCCCGTTATTAATAAAGGCGCTAATATACTCGAAATTATGCCATCTGATATTGGAACAGCAAAAGTTAAATATAGGGAGCGATTTCGATGAGAACACCAAGCGGATTACTTCATGTTGTTGATTTCAAAACAGATCAAATTCTATCCGCTATTCAACCAAAGGACTACTGGGAAGATAAACGTCATTGGGAAATCAAGAATAACATTGATATGCTAGAGTTCAAAACTTTTGACGGCACTCCACATGCAATTACATTACAACAGCAGAACTTGGTTTTAAAGGAAGTACGAGATGGTCGAATTGTTCCGTATGTTATTAATAATGAAGTAGAAAAAGATTCAAATGATAGATCATTAACTGTACACTCGTCTGGTGCCTGGGTTCAAATAGCTAAAGATGGGATTATTAAACCTCAACGTATAGAGAGCGAAACAGTTAATACGTTTATTGATATCGCGCTTGCCGATTCAAAATGGCAACGTGGAATAACGGATTATTCTTCATTCCACACGATGACTATTGATGAATTCATCGATCCCCTCACTTTTTTAAAGAAAATTGCAGCTTTGTTTGAGTTGGAAATACAATATCGTGTTGAAGTATTCGGTTCTCGAATTACTGGATGGTACGTTGATATGATAAATAAACGAGGGAGAGAAACAGGGAAGGAAGTAACCCTGGGAAAAGACTTAGTTGGCGTTAGACGCATTGAACATTCCAGGGATATTTGTACCGCCTTAGTCGGCTTTGTACGAGGTGAAGGTGACGAACTTATAACGGTTGAGAGCATCAATAACGGACTTCTTTATATTACAGATAGTGATGCCTTTCAACGCTGGAATGCGCATGGTAAACATAAATTTGGTTTCTACACTCCAGAAACAGAAGATCAAAATATGACTCCACAACGATTACTGACTTTGATGAAGACGGAATTAAAAAAACGTGTCAATACTTCCGTTTCTTATGAAGTAGAAGCACAATCGATTGGACGTATTTTTGGACTAGCACATGAACTAATCAATGAAGGAGATACAATCCGAATCAAAGATACAGGCTTCACACCTAAGCTATATCTTGAAGCACGTGTGATTGCTGGTGATGAATCTTTTACAGATCCTACACAAGATAAATATGTGTTTGGTGATTATCGTGAAATTACTGATCCAAATGAAGAACTACGAAAAATATATAATCGTATTCTTAGTTCACTAGGAAGTAAGCAAGAACTTATAGATCAGTTAGATGAATTAGTGAAAGATGCAAATGAAACAGCTAGTAATGCTAAGAAAGAATCCGAAGCAGCGAAAACATTGGCTGAAAAAGTACAAGAGAATCTTAAAAATAACACGGTAGACATCATTGAAGCAAAGAATCCACCGACAACAGGACTTAAACCTTATAAGACACTTTGGCGTGATATTAATAATGGAAAGCCTGGTATTTTAAAAATATGGACAGGCGCAGCTTGGGAATCGGTTGTTCCTGATCCAGAAACTATCAAGGAAGAAACACTTGAGCAGGTGACAAAAGAGATTAATGCTAGTGCAGAAAAGCTAGATGCTAGGGTTAAAGAAGCTGAAACGAAAGCGGACAATCTACAAAAAGACTTCAATGCTGTTAAAGGAGAACAAGAAAGAGTCAGTCAGGTAACTAAGACTCTTGAAGAAAGTGACAAGGAAACTAAAGAAACTATCACACGTATACAAGGTACTCAAGAAGATATGAATAAAACGATCGTTGAGACTACAAAAGGCGTTGAAGGGCTACAAAGTACTGTATCCGATATCAAAAAAGATCAAAACGGTATTACAGATCGCGTAGTAAAAACAGAACAAAATATTAACGGTATATCCAGTTCAATTGAGCAAATCAACAAAACGTCATCGCAAACAATCCAAAAGTTAAATCAAGTAGAACAAGATGCAAATGGAACAAAGCAAACCATCGAAAGAATCGAAAAGAATGTAAATAACCTTGATGGTGATGTTATCAACCTTGTAAGAGGAACTAAGACGTTAACAACTAACGAAGAGTTATCTTTAAAAGGTGGGCGCCTTTCTGTCATCAAAGACACGTACAATGGAAATGCTATCGCGCAAACAGATACAGAATGGCAAGGTATAGCCGTTAAACCCAGTGAATTAATTAAACGAGGAAAAATAAAAATTGGTGACACAGTAACATTTTCTGTAACAGCTAGAATGATAGGTGGAGAATCTACACAAGTATTCTTTCCTAACAGTACTGGTAGAACAACAGTTAATGGAGAATGGAAAAGGGTTTCGGTAACAATTCCAGTCGGCTCTGATGCCACTGATCCAAATGTTGTATATAGATTCGAAGCTGAATCAATACCTAAAGGTGCTTTATACCAACAAACTTCACCTATGCTATCGCTAACTAAAAAAGTTTATCCGTGGAGACCTGCACCTGAGGACCAGGCAGACAGTAACGAATTTATAAAAGTTACAACTGAAATTAAAGCAGAAGCTGGGAAAATCTCGACAAAGTTAGAGCAGGTTGAGGCTCGTACTGTAGGCGTTGAAAATTGGCTAATCCATACAGGGCCAAACGAAAAGCCGCAAACAATTGGAATGTCTGGGGGTGCACAAGTCAACAAGGCTGGTCAAGCGTTCTCTGAGGATTACATAATCGTAGAATGTACAGATCATACCGACTCTTTCTATCAATTCCATTTAGATAATACTAAAATGGGAGACTTTGAAAAAGCGAAAGATATGACATTCAGTATCGATATGCAAAACGACGTTCCAATTGATCTAATTGTATTCCAATTTATTAATGGAGTGTGGACAGAAAACTTGTACAATAGATTCCCTGTCGCTAATTGGTCTAGGAGATCATTTACATTTAAGATTGATGCACGAGCAACTGGTTGGGGATTGCGATTAAGATTTGAAAGAAATGAAAACTCAAAGGGTAAGAAAATTCGTTTCAAGAAAGCTAAACTAGAAAAAGGTTCTGTTCCAACAGACTTCAGCAAGTCAACATATGAGCTAGAGCAAAGTGTGAATGGGATCAAAGAAAATATTAAAACGGTAGAAAAAACACAAACTTCTTTTGATGAACGTGTTAACACTGTAGAAAAGAATGCAGAAGGAACAACTGCAAGTGTTAAGAAATTACAGGAAACACAAACTGCGCAAGGAAAGACGATTAGTGAGGCTACTACAACAATAGGTCAGCATTCTGAAGCATTAAAGTTAACAATGAAAAAGAAAGATGTTGAGGATTATGTTGGTGGATTGGGTTCTATAAATGATCTACGGAACGCTTCATTCGCTCAGGGCTTCAAATACTGGTCACAAAATGGTAATAGTGCTGTCATTGACTCTTCTGTAACATACAGAGGTTATACAACGACTAAATTACATGCGACTGGATTGAATGAAGATAAATGGTATAGCCTTCATCAAACAATAGACGTAAGTGTTGGTGAAGACATTGTAGCTTCGGGTTACTTTATGTCCAATAACATAGGACAAGGTTTCGTGTTAGAAATTGAATATATAAATGCCCAAGGTAGCCGAGTTTCACAATCATCAATTGGTATTGATGTAACTGCAAATTCTAATTGGATTAGGGCTGTTATTTCCGGAACAGTTCCGGCTGGAGCTGTTAAAGCGCGTTATAAACCGTGGATGAGAAGAAATGGAACGCTATGGATTGCGTTACCTATGTTGCAGCGTGGTAAAGTAGCTACAGAATTTTGGTTACATCCGAAAGATCAAACTGATGTTGATAAAATGATGGAAGATATCGCTAATAAGGTAGCTACCGAAAAATACAATCAGAAAGTTACAGAGTTAGAAAGAAGTATTAGTGCTAATGAAAAAGGTGTTTCAATCATCTCTGGAAAACAAGAAACGTTTATAAATGAGACTTATAAAGCTTATGTAACGAAAACAGAATCTAGGTTAGAAGTACTAGATGAAGGGATCTTAGCACAAATTTTAAAAGACGGTATCATTACTTCCATCAATATGTCACCTGGTAAGATTACAATCGATGCTGAGAAACTGAATATAAATGCCGATACAATGGTAAAATGGTTAACTGCAAAAGGCATTGATACGAATCTTATTAGAATTAACGGTGATAAGATAACCATTGATAAAGATGGTGTAACTGTTAAAATGCTAGACTTCCTATTCCAAGACGAATGGGGAACAAAAACAACTGCGGTATCAAGACGAAACCTAATAGCAGATCCCGACTTTTCTAGTGTTACAAAGAAAAACATTGGGAATGCAGATTATTATGGATTTGAAGGTGGATATGGTCTTACTTGGAAGTCGTGGGGCAATGTAGTAATAGAAAAAAATACACATATATTCGATTACGAGCAAATGGTAAATGCTGCAAGGGTAGATATGTATAACTATCCAGAAGCAATCGTGAATAATGGGATACATCCTGGAAATGAATACACATTATCTGCTCATTTTAGAACAGCAATGATAAATGGGGTACGTAAAACAGGAAAGCCGCGTTTACAAGTATGCTGCGTTACATTCCGAGACAATGTAAGTTACGATACATGGCATGAACAAAAAATGGATTTTCCTGAACCGTCTACCTATTATGGAGAAATTAGAAGATACTCTTTCACTTTCAAAGTGCCGACAAACTATATTCCGCAACAGCACGCATTAATTATTAAGGTTTGTTCTGGAAATGCTGACATGAGACAAGGGACAGCGGTTTGTGTATCGGGTGTAACGCTATACAGCGGTAAATATGCATCTATGTATAACTGGGATCGAGCAGCAGCAGAAAGAGCAGATGGTCTTCAACCATTTAATAAGATCGCCATAGGCGGTGTAAATAACAACATAGGTCCATCTGATAACGGACAGACCTTTGATATAAGTACAGAAAAGGATGTATTCATAAATCAACCTATTCTAA
>NZ_PCOB01000030.1:0-48462 GCF_002975115.1 Bacillus sp. MYb78 | reverse complement strand
AAAATAAAAATTGACGTTTCACGTTGTTTGTTTCGTTCAGTTTTCAAAGAACTACGTTGTCGCTCACAAGCGACTTTATCAATATAACATTTTGTTATATTTTCGTCAACAACTTTTTTCAATAAGTTGTTTTTCGTTTGTTTTGCTTGTTACCTTTCGTGGCAACGGATATAAATATACCAGTTTAATTATTAAAATGCAATAGTTTTTCTAATAAAATTTTTAACTTAGTAAAAAAGTATAAAAACAGCACATTTCTTCTATATAAATATAATTTCTCGCACCATCAAGATCTATTATACCCACGCAACTCATACTCAAATAAAAAAAGCTTTGGAGAAATCTCCAAAGCTTAGTCTTGTTTATGACGCATAGCAGGGAATAATAATACATCACGAATAGATGGTGCATTTGTTAATAACATAACTAGACGATCAATACCGATTCCTAATCCACCCGTAGGAGGCATACCGTACTCAAGAGCTTCGATATAATCATCATCCATCATGTGAGCTTCGTCATTACCTTGCTCACGCTCTTTTAATTGAGCTTCAAAACGTTCTTTTTGATCAATTGGATCGTTTAACTCAGTGAATGCATTTGCATGTTCACGTGCAACGATAAATAACTCGAAACGATCTGTGAATCGTGGATCTTCGTCATTCTTTTTCGCAAGTGGCGAAATTTCTACCGGATGACCGTAAATAAATGTTGGTTGAATTAATTTATCTTCTACTTTTTGCTCGAAGAACTCATTAATGATATGACCAACTTCCATTGTATCCTTAATTTCTACATTATGTTCTTTTGCAAGCTCACGCGCTTCTTCTACACTCATCGGCGTCCAGAAATCCGCTCCAGAGTGTTGCTTAATTGCATCTACCATATGAAGACGTGTCCATTCTGGTTCTAGATTAATTTCATAATCACCATATTGGATCGTTGTTGTACCCAATACTTTTTTCGCAATATGAGCAACCATATTTTCTGTTAGTTTCATAATATCATTATAATCAGCGTACGCTTCATATAATTCAATCATCGTAAACTCAGGATTATGACGAGTTGATACACCCTCATTACGGAATACACGGCCGATCTCATAAACTTTTTCTAATCCGCCCACAATAAGACGCTTTAAATGAAGTTCAATTGCGATACGCATATATAATTCCATATCTAACGCATTATGATGCGTAGTGAAAGGACGAGCAGATGCTCCACCCGCAATCGCGTGCATCATAGGCGTTTCTACTTCAAGATAACCGTTGTCATCTAAATATCTTCTCATTTCACGAATGATTTTACTACGAGTAACAAATGTTTCACGACTTTCCATACTTGTAATTAAGTCTAAGTAACGTTGACGGTATCGTTGTTCAACATCTTTTAATCCATGGTATTTATCCGGTAATGGACGAAGAGATTTCGTTAAAAGCGTAAATCCTGTTGCTTTTACTGAAAGTTCTCCAACGTTTGTTTTGAACACTTTACCTTCAATACCCACTAAGTCACCTAAATCTGCTGTCGTAAATAACTCGTACTCTTCATCTCCAACAGTATCTTTACGAACGTAAATTTGAACTTGTCCGTGTAAATCTTGAATGTGTGCGAATCCAGCTTTTCCTTTACCGCGTTTTGTCATAATACGACCAGCGATAGAAACCGTGATTTCCTTCTCTTCTAATTCTTCTTTAGAGAATTCTCCATATAGACTTACTAAGTCGGTTGTTGAATTTGTGCGTTCAAATCGTTTACCGAACGGATCGATTCCTTGCTCACGTAAATTATGTAGCTTTTCACGACGAACAAGCAATTGGTCGTTTAATTCTTCGTGGTTCATGTTATCCATGATATTGATATCACTCCAGCTCTATTAATTTTTACAATATATACAGTATAGCATTTTCTACTCAACTAGAAAAACTGCCAGCAACTAACTGGCAGTTCTTCTTTCTTTCACGTAATTATAGGAAGTGTGTAGAAGAATGTCAATCTTCTCCGTCCTCCTTATTAACCAACGTAAATTGTTTGTTGTTTCGCCTCTACTTCTTCTACAAATGCACCTAATACATTCGCAAGGTCTTCACGCGTGTTGCAAGTATTGATACCATTACGCACACTCGCATTACCACGAACACCTTTTAAATACCAAGCCGCATGCTTTCTCATCTCTCTTACAGCAACATTTTCGTTCTTTAAATCGATAAGACGATCTAGATGCAACATACATACATCAATTTTCTCACGGACTGTTGGTTCCGGCATTAATTCACCTGTCTCTAAATACTTTACCGTACGATAAATCATCCATGGATCCCCAAGAGCTGCACGACCAATCATAACACCATCTACACCAATCTCATCAAGCATACGCTTCGCATCTTGCGGTGTTTCGACATCACCATTTCCGATAACCGGGATATTCACAGCTTGCTTTACTTGTTTAATGATATCCCAATCTGCTTTCCCTTCATACATTTGCACTCGCGTACGTCCGTGAACCGCCACAGCTTGTCCGCCAGCACGCTCAACAGCTCTAGCATTTTCTATTGCGAAAATATGTTCTTCATCCCAACCGATACGCATTTTAACCGTAACCGGCTTTTCAACAGCATCTACAACCGCTGCTACCATTTCGTATATTTTATTTGGATCTAGAAGCCACCTTGCCCCCGCATCACATTTAACGATTTTCGGTACTGGGCAACCCATATTAATATCAATAATGTCTGCTGTCGTATATTTATCTACGTATTTCGCAGCATCTACAAGCGTTTCTTTCTCTCCACCGAAAATTTGTAAACTTAATGGTTTTTCTCTCTCATCAATATATAACATATCTAATGTTCTTTTGTTATTCAGTAATATTGCCTTATCACTTACCATTTCAGCACAAACTAAACCTGCACCAAATTCTTTAACTGTTAAACGGAATGCAGAGTTACACACTCCCGCCATCGGTGCTAATACAACCGGATTTTTCATCTCAATATTTGCAATCTTTAACAATCAACCTACTCCTTCCTGCACAGTCACTTTGGCATTAATTCATCTATCGAAACATTTAACGCCTTAGCAACTTCTACTACAAAATCTTGAGAAGGCGATCGATTCCCTCTCTCAACTTCACCTAAAACAGATACTGATACCCCTAATTCTTTAGCAAAACCTTCTTGCGTGTAGCCTTTTAGCTTTCGAAAAGCACGAATGCGTCTTCCCCATTTTTCTGCTTCCATACCGTTACTCCCTCTCGCCTTTTCATTTCTTCTACTTGTGAACGTGAAATGTTTTGTTTTATATCTTGATTAATCTCTAACAACGGAACGATAACAAAAGCTCTTTCGAACATCCGCGGATGCGGAACAATAAGATTCTCTGCTTCAATATTCTCTTGATTATAAAGTAAAATGTCAAGGTCGATAGTCCTCGGCCCCCACCTAATTTCCCTTTTTCTTCCTAGGTCATTTTCTACTTTTTGTGTTACTTTCAATAATTCTTGCGGTGATAAATTGGTAGAAATTTTTATAACTAAATTTAAAAAACAACTTTGGTCAGTATAGCCAACTGGATCAGTTTCATACACTGACGAAACATCATCAACTTGAATATACGGACTTTTATTTAAAAACTGAATGGCTTCAGTTAAATACGTATAACGCTCTCCAATATTTGACCCTAATGCAATGTACGCTATATTATTCATGGACGTTCTCTCGTAATTTCTACTGCTACAGCGCGATAATGGCCCGGTATCGGCGGATCTGGTTTAATCACCTTAATTGTACACCGTGAAATACTTTTATATTGCTTTAATATATCTGCAGCAATATTTTCAGCGATACTCTCCACAAGCTTATACTTTCTATCCTCAACAACTTTTCTACATAATTCGAAAAGCTCTCCATAATTGACCGAATGCTCTAAGTCATCACTTTCCCCTGCACGCTTTAAATCCAACTCCACCGTTAAGTCAACTTTAAATCTCTGACCTAATCTATTCTCCTCTGGAAACACACCATGATAACCATAAAATTCCATATCGTGGATATAAATTTTATCCAATTACCTTACCCCCTTACCAATCATCGCATCCATCATTTTAGCCATACGCGCCATTTCTTTCACATCATGGACACGAACAAACTCACAGCCCTTTTCAATACCAAGACAAACAGTAGCTCCCGTTCCCTCAAGGCGTTCCTCTACTGGCAAATCTAATACGTGCCCAATAAAGGACTTTCTCGAAGTACCTAAGAGAACCGGATAACCTAGCACATTTAACTGTTCTAAATTACGCATCGCCTCTAAGTTCTGCTCCGGTGTTTTAGCAAAACCGATACCTGGATCTAAAATAATATTCTCATCTCGCACACCAGCATTTTTAGCAATTTTAATACTGTCATACAAATCAGCAATCATATCCGCCATTAAATTACGATAATTCATATTATCACGGTTATGCATTAAAATGATGGGTACATCATAATGGGCTGCGACTTCAGCAATTTTCGGCTCCGCCTTCGCCCCCCAAATATCATTAATAATATGAGCACCAGCCTCAATTGCTTGCTTTGCAACTTCAGCTTTATATGTATCGATAGATATAGGTAATTTTACTTCTTTTGAAACTGCTTGAATCATCGGGACGACTCGCTTTATTTCTTCTTCTACTGATACTTTAGCAAAACCTGGGCGAGTAGATTCGCCACCAATATCAATAATATGAGCACCTTCACCTTGCATTTCTTTTGCGTGACGTACCGCAGCATCTACCTCGTTGTAACTCCCACCATCAGAAAACGAATCTGGTGTTACATTTAAAATCCCCATAATTAATGTCTTTTCATTTAAATTCAATGTATATTCGCCGCAGCGTAAATCATAATCCCACTTCAAACTACACATCTCCTCTTCGTAATTCATTTCTGCTCCATAATTTCTCTCTTTGCATTCCATAAAGGTACATTAAACTTTTTGTAACCACTCCTACTTTACCCGGGAAATCCTGCGCTTCTATACGATAAAGCGGAACAATTTCTTGAATGGAGTTTGTTACGAAGACTTCATCCGCTGAAAGTAGCTCATCTTTTGTAAAGAAACCTTCCTTTACTTCTATATTTAATTCTTCAGCACTCTTTATAATAAACGCACGAGTGATACCATTTAAAATACCTGTCTCTAACGAAGGTGTATATAAAACATCACTTTTCACAAAAAATAGATTCGAAACAATACCCTCTGCAATATAACCTGCTTCAGTAAGGAAAATACCTTCCTTGCTCACAACATTTCCAATTTCACGCTTACCTAAAATATTATTTAAATAGTGATGAGACTTCAGGCGAAATGTCCCTTCCGGTGTATTTCGCACTTGTTTTAAAATAACACCTTCTTTTTCTACTACATCTCCTGGAGCTGTTAAAGGTTTTATAAAAACAATAACCGAAGGCTCTTCGTATATTTCCGTTTGTAATCCTATTTCATCTATACCTGCCGATACATTAAAACGTACATATGCATGCTTCAATTCATTCTTAGCGAGTAAATCTTTCAAAATAAGCATCACATCATTTTTTGTCATTGTCCATTTAATTTGCAATGTATCCAGCGCCTCTATTAAACGGTCATAATGATCATCCAATAAGAAAGGATGACCATTATAAATACGAAACGTTTCAAAAACTCCAAGACCATATAAATAACCATGATCATAAGGAGAAATTCTCGCTTCACTTGCTTCTACATACTGACCATTTACGTAAATTAACATAATGTCGCACTTGGACTGTATTTACGAATGAAATTCTGCAATAACTCTTTCCCATGAGAAGTCATAATAGATTCCGGATGGAATTGCACACCCTCTATCGGCAATGTCTTATGACGAAGTGCCATAATTTCCCCTTCCTCCGTCCAAGATGTTACCTCTAAGCAATCTGGTAACGTCTCTTTCTTAACAATAAGGGAATGATAGCGCGTCGCAGTAAACGGATTAGGAATATCCGAAAAAATCGTCTTTCCATCATGATGCATAAGCGAAGTTTTCCCATGCATTAATCGCTCTGCACGAACAACCTCTCCACCAAACACTTGTGCAATAGATTGATGCCCTAAACAAACTCCAAAAATCGGAATCTTCCCCGCGAAGTATTTAATAACTTCCATACTAATCCCCGCTTCATTAGGACTACATGGACCTGGAGAAATCATTAGAAAATCTGGTTTCATATTCTCGATATCTGAAATCGTCACTTCATCGTTACGTTTAACAACGAGCTCTTGTCCAAGTTCTCCAAGAAACTGCACTAAATTAAATGTAAAAGAATCATAATTATCAATCATTAATATCATTTCTCTCACCTAACCGTTTCTTCGCTACGTTCTTTTGCACGCCATAAAGCAATCGCCTTTTTTAACGACTCTTTATATTCATTTTCCGGATTTGAATCAATTACAATTCCCGCCCCCGCTTGTACATGAGCTTTTCCATCTTTAGCAAGAAGTGTTCTAATTACAATATTCAATTCTGTATCTCCAGAATAACCAATCCAACCGATTGAACCTGTATAAATCCCTCGGCGAACAGGTTCTAATTCCTCAATAATTTCCATTGTACGTATTTTCGGGGCACCAGTAATTGTTCCACCAGGGAATACAGCCTTCACTAAATCAAAAGCATCTTTATCTTCTTCCACCTCACCACGCACATTAGAAACAATATGCATAACATGTGAGTATTTCTCAATTACCATAAATTCATCTACTTCTACAGTGCCATATTTACAAACACGCCCTAAATCATTTCTTTCTAAATCCACAAGCATTACATGCTCTGCTCTTTCTTTTTCGTTCTCAATTAATTCTCTTGCTAATTCTTCATCCTCTTGCTCATCCGCGCCTCTAGATCTCGTTCCAGCAATTGGTCTTGTACTTACTTCAGTTCCTTGTTTCTTAATTAACAACTCTGGCGATCCACTAACAATTTGAAAATCCCCAAGCTCCAGGTAACCCATATATGGAGATGGATTAATTTCACGAAGACTTGTATAAATTTCTAGTGGATGCGTTTGTAAAGTTCTTTCTTGTCTCGTCGACAAGTTTACTTGGAACACATCACCCGCCCCAATATATTCTTGAATACATTCAACTGCCTTCATAAAGCCTGTTTCTGTAAAGGCAACCGCTTCATTTTTCTTTTTAGGACGTTCAAACGGCATAGTCACTTCAGGCACTTCTGCCACCCAAAGATCCTTCCATTCATTTAAACGTTCTTCTGCTTCTGCATGCTTATCTACATAATGTGTAATAATCCACAATAGCTTTTCTTTTTGATCATAGACAAACACATCATCAAATAATAAAAAGTATATATCGGGTATATTCAGATCATCCTCTGCAAGAGAAGGGAGTTTTTCGATATAACGGATACAATCATAACTAAAGTAGCCAATTGCACCACCTTGAAAAGGCGGGTACTCTGGATTGTAGTCTGTTTTCCATTTCTCCATATATTCTTGCATTAAATCTAATGGATTCCCTCTTTTTATTGTTTCCTTACCGCTTTCACTTATATGTAACTTTTCACCCTTCCCTTGGATTACCGATACCGGGTTTAAACCCACTATGTTATAACGACCGCCACGTCCACTTTCCAGCAAAATATGTTGCGGCTTATCCTGAGAAAGAAATTTATATTGCTTAAAGAAATCTAACTGATATGGAATAGAAAGCGCTAAAGATTTTCTTCGTTGCATATCAACACCCCGTCTTCTTTTATCCCACCCTCTTAGATGAACCAGCTCCAACTACATAAGTTATTTATATAGAGATTGATTATACTCGAAGGCTAGTGAAAATAATTTAATTATACTACCTCTTATTTTACATGAAGTTTTCTAGTCATTCACTCTTTTCCTATTTCCAATCCAAAAAGAAAAAGCATCCTTTTTCAAGGATGCTTTTTCAATCGCATTTAATTATGATTCAAATTGATAAAGTGGTGTACTTAAATAACGTTCACCGTTACTCGGGATAATAACAAGTACCTTTTTCCCTTTACCTAACTTTTTCGCAACTTCTGTTGCTGCATAAATAACTGCGCCTGAAGAGATACCAACTAAAATACCTTCCTCTTTAGCCACTCTTCTCGCATATTCAAATGCTTGCTCTGTTTTCACTTGAATAATTTCATCATATACTTCTACATCCAACGTCTCCGGAACAAATCCCGCCCCAATTCCTTGGATTTTATGTGGACCTGGTTTCCCACCAGATAATACTGGTGAATCTGCAGGTTCTACTGCATAAATTTTAATATCTTTATACACTTCCTTCAGCACTCCACCAGCACCAGTAATCGTTCCACCTGTACCAATACCTGCAATAAACGCATCTAATTGGTCGCCCATTTGTTCAATAATTTCTGGACCTGTTGTTAAACGGTGAATTTCTGGATTTGATTGGTTTTTGAACTGTTGTGGTATAAAGTAGCCATGCTCTTTCGCTAATTCAGTCGCTTTACGAATTGCTCCACCCATCCCTTCAGGACCTGGAGTCAATACTAATTCAGCACCGTAAGCACGTAATAAATTACGACGCTCAATACTCATTGTTTCTGGCATTACTAAAATTGCATTATATCCTTTAGCAGCCGCTACCATCGCTAAACCAATCCCTGTGTTACCACTTGTTGGCTCAATGATTGTATCGCCCTCTTTTAACAATCCCTTTTTTTCAGCATCTTCAATCATAGCTAGTGCAATACGATCTTTAACGCTACTCCCTGGATTCATAAATTCTAGTTTTAAGTATATATCTGCGCTGTCTGATTCTACGATGCGGTTCAACTTAACGATCGGCGTTTTCCCGATTAATTCTGAAACTGATTGTGCCACTCGCATTCCTGTCACTCCTAACACCGAGTATTTTTATTGGTTTTATCTATATTTAGATTTTGTCAGAAAATTCCCTGTTTGTCAATCTATTCGGAGGGTTAATCCCCTTATTACAAATTCTCAATTAAATTTGTAATATCTTCTTTAGAGAACTTGTATCGTTCATTACAGAAATGACAATGAACTTCTGTTTCTTCTTCTTCTTCACGAATTTGCTCTAACTCTGTTTTACCTAAACTAATTAACACACTCTCAATACGTTCACGTGAGCACGTACAATTAAATTGAACATCCATTGTTTCTAATACTTTTACTTTATCTTCTCCAAGGACTGCATATAGTAGCTCTTCTGGAGAAAGACCTTGTTCGATCAATGTTGATACAGGCGGGATTTTTTGCAAACGATCTTCAATGAATGAAATTGTTTCTTCCTGTGCGCCCGGCATAATTTGAAGGATAAATCCACCCGCCGCTAATACGCTGTCATCTCCATTTACAAGTACACCCACACCAACAGAAGAAGGCGTCTGCTCAGAAACTGCGAAATAATACGTGAAATCTTCCCCTAGTTCTCCCGAAACGATTGGAGATTGACCGATAAACGGCTCACGCATACCAATATCTTTAATTACTGTTACAAACCCTTCTGTACCTACCGCTTGATATACACGTAATTTCCCCTGTTCCGTTCCTTCAAAATCAACATGTGGATTCGTTACGTAGCCACGTACATCCCCATTTGCATGAGCATCTACTAAGATAGGGCCAATCGGACCATTACCTTCTACCTTAATCGTTAACTTTTGATCACCTTTTAACATCGCACCCATCATTGTACCTGCAGTTAAAGAACGACCAAGTGCCGCCGAAGCTGTCCTCCATGTATCATGACGTCTTTGTGCCTCACTTACTGTATTTGTTGTACGTACACTATACGCACGTACTTCTCCATCAAACGCTAACGCTTTTACTAAATAATCTTTCATACTTATTTATTCACCTTTCTCATGCTGTAAATTTGCATTACGCTCATATAACATATACAAGCCTTTTAACGTTAAAAATGGATCTACAATATCAATTACATTCGATTCTTCTGAAATTAATTTCGCCAATCCACCTGTTGCAATAACTTTCGGTTCTTGTTTAGCTTCTTCTTTCATACGCTTAACAATACCTTCCACTTGTCCTACATAACCATAAAGAATACCTGATTGCATCGCACTTACTGTATTCTTCCCAACAACACTGCTCGGTTTTGTAATTTCAATACGAGGAAGTTTTGCTGCCCTACTATATAAAGCCTCTGCTGAAATCATAATTCCTGGCGTAATAACTCCACCCATATAATGCTTTTCTTCATTAATATAACAATATGTAGTAGCCGTACCAAAATCAACAATAATAAGTGGACTTTCATACAATTGGATTCCCGCTACTGCATTTACAATTCGATCTGCGCCTACTTCACGTGGATTTTCATATTTAATATTTAGCCCCGTTTTTATTCCAGGCCCTACTACAAGCGGTTTAATTTTAAAATATTTTTCACACATACGTTCTAAAGCGAACATAATTGGTGGTACGACTGAAGACACAATAATACCTTTCACATCTTCAAACGAAAGACCCTCATGATCAAGTAACTGTTTTACAAGCATTCCATATTCATCTTCTGTCTTATGACGATCTGTTTCCATGCGCCAATGCTGACGAAGTTCCCCCTCTTCAAACACGCCTAGTACAGCATTTGTGTTCCCTACATCCAATACAAAAATCATATTCTCACCACTTATCTTATTTAATCTATATTTGTGTAGTATGTATAAAACTTATAAAAACATCATATCACACATACTTATATAATCAGCTTTCCTATCCTCATCATTTTACAAAAAGATTGCTCTCTATTTCAATTTTTAATACTAGTTTTACTTAAATTACTTTATCCACTAAGCCCTTAATAGTAATTAACAAAAATCTTAACAAACAAAAAAGGAGTGACGATAGTCACTCCTTCATTTCTTACTTATCTTCTTTATCTTCATCGTCTTTCTTCATATTGATGTTTACTTTCACATCATCTGAAGATGTTGGACGCTCAGGTAATCTGCCATAATCATATAAATGATTAATTTGCTCTGCGTCTAATGTTTCTACTTCAAGTAACGTTTTCGCGATAATATCAAGTTTATCTCGTTTTTCAGTAAGAATATGTTTCGCACGAGCATAACATTCTTTAATAATTGTTTGCATTTCCACATCAATTTCATGTGCGATTGCATCACTGTAGTTTTGTTCTGAATGGAAGTCTCTTCCTAAGAATACCTGACCACCTTGTGAGCTACCAAATTGCATCGGTCCAAGCTTATCACTCATACCGAATTCCGTAACCATACGTCTTGCAATACCAGTTGCACGTTGGAAATCGTTGTGAGCACCTGTACTTGCTTCACCAAATACAATCTCCTCAGCTACTCGACCACCAAGTAAACCAGTGATTTTATCAAGTAACTCTGGCTTTGTCATGAAGTAACGATCTTCCTTCGGAAGCATTACCGCATATCCACCAGCCTGACCACGAGGGACAATTGTTACTTTATGAACGACATCAGCTTCATCAAGAACAACACCAATTACAGTATGGCCTGCTTCATGGAAAGCAACGATATTACGTTCTTTTTCAGAGATAACACGACTTTTCTTAGCTGGACCTGCAATAACACGATCCGTTGCTTCATCGATATCACTCATATCAATCTTCTTCTTATCTCGACGTGCAGCTACTAAAGCAGCTTCGTTTAATAAGTTTTCAAGATCCGCACCAGAGAATCCTGGTGTACGAGTCGCAATTGCTCTTAAATTAATATGCTCATCAAGCGGTTTATTACGCGCATGTACTTTCAGTACAGCTTCACGGCCATTTACATCTGGACGATCTACTGTAATTTGACGGTCAAAACGACCTGGACGTAATAACGCTGGGTCAAGAATGTCTGGACGGTTTGTCGCAGCAATGATAATAATACCTTCGTTTGCACCGAATCCATCCATTTCAACAAGTAACTGGTTCAATGTTTGCTCACGCTCATCATGACCACCACCAAGACCTGCGCCACGTTGACGACCTACTGCATCAATTTCATCAATGAAAATGATACAAGGAGCATTTTTCTTTGCATTTTCAAATAAATCACGTACACGTGATGCACCGACACCGACAAACATCTCTACAAAGTCAGAACCACTGATAGAGAAGAATGGAACGCCAGCCTCACCTGCAACAGCACGTGCTAATAAAGTTTTACCTGTACCTGGAGGTCCAACTAATAGGACACCCTTCGGAATACGGGCACCAACTTCAGAAAACTTACGAGGGTCTTTTAAGAATTCAACTACCTCGACAAGTTCTTGTTTCTCTTCATCCGCCCCAGCAACATCTCTGAAACGAACTTTTTTCTTTTCATCATTATATAACTTCGCCTTACTTTTCCCGAAGTTCATAACACGGCTACCGCCGCCTTGAGCCTGGTTTAATAAGAAGAAGAATAAAATGAAGATGATGACAAACGGAATGATTGAAGTAAAGAATGTTACCCAAGCACTTGTTTCTTCTGCTGGTTGATACTTAACTTCGGCACCTTTCGCTTTATCATTGATTTTCTTTTGTAATTCCTCAGTATTTGGTGCATAAGTAACAAATTGTTCTCCTTGGCTAGAGTTATTGAATTGTCCTTTTACCTCAAATACACCATTTTTCGGTTGAAGTTGCACATTACGCACTTCACCGCTTTCTAGTTTAGTAATGAATTTGTCGTAGCTAACTGATGTCGTTTTTTGTGTCGAACCATTAAAATAGCTCACGATTCCAATTACTACTAAGAATATCAGTAAATAAAAGATGGTATTACGGAAGATACGATTCATTCCTAACCTCCTCTCACGGCATAAACACTATAGTAAATCGTAACATAGAAAAACTTTCCTATACAATTGTAAAGCCTGTATTTAATTAATTTGAGTAAACGCTTGGTTTTAATACGCCTACATAAGGAAGATTACGGTACTGCTCTTTATAATCTAATCCATATCCTACTACAAATTCATGTGGAACAGTAAATCCAACATAATCCGCTTTCAGATCAACCTTACGGCCTGTTGGCTTATCTAATAATGTAACAATTTTTACAGACTTCGCTTTACGATATTTGAATAAGTCTACTAAGTAGCTTAGTGTAAGACCACTATCAATAATATCTTCGACGATTAAAATATCGCGACCTTCTACAGAAGTATCAAGATCTTTTAAAATTTTCACTTCGCCTGTTGAAACTGTAGAGTGACCATAACTAGATACAGCCATAAAATCCATTTCAAGATATGTATCTGTTCTCTTTAATAAATCTGCCATAAATGGCATTGCGCCTTTTAATACACCAATTGCAAGAGGTACTGTGTTTTTATAATCCTCTGCAATAACTGCACCTAGTTCGCGCACCTTTTCTTGTATTTGTTCTTCAGAAATTAATACTTTTTCGATATCTTGATTCATCATTTCATTATCCTCCCGGAAGACTCCTTGCTTTTGTAGTGAATAATCATATATTTACCCTTCTTTGCCATCTCTTTCGAAATTGCAAATGCAGATCGCTTCAACAAGGGTACCCAAATAATGTTCCCACTTGCATCACAAACGACCGGCCATTCTTCTCTTTTTTCTTTTGGTACTTTCGCTTCGATAAAAATAGCTTTTATCTTTTTCGTGCCATCCATACCTTGTATTGACATGCGATCTCCATTTTCCCTAGAACGAATACGAAGTGGATATGATATATCATTATACTTAGCAACAAATACTGTTTCATTCATGTTACTTGGTATATCTTCGCTCACCTCTGTTACAAATTCATCCCCGTTCAATAGTGTAATGGTCCCGGGTACTGATAAATCTTGCAAAAAAGGAGAGACAATTTCTTGTTTAAATCTAAAGCTACACTCCTCGTATGTGCGAACAATTTTCAAATCACCTGGAAAATCAAGTGAACCTGAAGGTTGTGTCCGCTTAAAAAACTCAATCACCTTGTCAATATGTATAGAAGAAAGAGAAGATGGAATCTTATATTCATAAAGATAGTTTAATATTAGTTGAATCCCTCTTCTTTGTAAAGGCATAGACATGGATTCAAAGGCAGGAATTGATAAGCTAATTTGTTTATCACTTTTTTTTGTAATTACTTTATTCATTTTCTCAAAAGCTAATTCCTGCAAATAAGCCTCATCCTCTTGCATCTGCACGCTAAATTTTTGGAATTTCTCATGCATTTGTGGATTTTCTTCTTTTAAGTGAGGAAGGACATATTTACGTAATCGATTCCTTGTATATACTTCCTTTTTATTACTCGGATCTATACGTGGAATTAAATTTAGCTTATTACAGTAATCAACAATTTCTTCCTTCGTTACCCCAAGTAACGGCCTAATTAAATATCCATTATGAAAAGGACGCTTCACTGCAATTCCTGCATATCCTTTCGGAGTACTCCCTCTTACAAGACGCATTAAAATTGTCTCGACTTGATCATCTCCATGATGTCCAAGAGCAACATATCTTGCATCATATTTCTTCATTATTCTTTCCAAAAATGCATATCTGCATTCTCTAGCAGCAACCTGTGCATTCATTCCGTATTGCTGTTGATATTGTGATACATTAATCCTTATCGTTTCACAAATAATTCCTAGTTCTTCACAAAGGTCCTGCACAAACTGTAAATCCTCATGAGATTCATCACCTCTAAACATATGATCTACATGAGCTACTACAATTTCCAACTGTTTTTCCGCTCTTTTTTCTAATAAATAATATAAAAGGGCTAACGAGTCAGGACCACCAGAAACTCCCACAACAATTGTTGAATCATTCTTTAATACATCATGCTGCTTTACAAAGTCATCTACTTTTTCAACAAATGTATCTTTCAACTTCGCAATCACCTTTCATTAAACAAGAACAGCAACGTTAGTTACCTTGTCTATAATGGTACAACTTTTACAAACATTGTGCAAAAAAAAGATATACAAAAATTACATTTTTATCTTACATCCTCCGTGTATATTCATAAAATCAATAACATTACCTTTTCCCACAAAAAAACCTAGGTATTCACCTAGGTTTTTAAAATCAAATTATAGATAAACATTCCACTTATATTTTACTGCGCCTGCATTCCTACAATCGGAATCGTAGCCCACTTCGGCATATTTTTCTTCACTTTTGCCACCACAATAGTCATATCATCATTTATATAACCATCACAAGAGCGAATCACTTCTTCCATAATGATATCAGCAATTTCTTGCGGGTCTTCGGTTTGCAATTCTTTAATTTTCCGCTTCATCCATAATTCATGATTCTCTACATGCTGCGCGCCCTCAAAAATCCCATCGCTCATCATAATAAGGATATCGCCCGTTTTTAATTGTTCACCCACCACATCAACTTCAACATCTTCGATGATTCCCATCGGCAAATTACTTGCTTCAATTTTCAAAATATTATTCGCGCGTTTAACAAAACTCGGGGTTGATCCAATCTTTAAAAACCTAGCACTCGCATCCCGCAAATCTACCATAGCTAAATCTAATGTTGTAAACATCTCTTCTGTCGTTCTCAAAGAAAGAATTGAATTGATAGACTTAATAGCTATTTCTTCATCAATACCCGATTGGAGTATTTTTTGTAATAATTTCACCGTTTCCTTACTTTCCATATGAGCTCTTTGCCCATTACCCATACCATCACTAATCGCAAGTGCGTATTTACCAACACTTAAATCCATCATCGCATAAGAGTCACCCGAAACAAACCCACCGCCTTTTGCGGCTGTAGCCAATCCTGTATCAAGAGAATACGTCTTCGCCGAACCAAATGATATTAAACTGTGGCCATTCGGATAAGAAGACTTTTCTTCATGTTTAACGACAATATTTTCTTTAAGGATATCCGAAAGCATCGGTGCAACTAACTTTTCACATTCACCATGTTCATTAGATGCAACTGGAATCAACATTTCAATATCAATACTTCCTCTATCTAAACAATAAATATCAACATGCTCTACTTCGACACCAAAATCACGGAACGCTTGCATAATCTGCTCTTCCTGCACTTGATGATTTTCACGCTCTCGTTGTATCTCCTTAGCAAAATCTTCCATAACCTTTGATACACCTAATAGTTGCTCCGCTACTATTCTACGATTTTCCTTCATTTGTTTTCGCAATTTTTGCCCCTCATAGAAGTGATCTAATTCACCCGCTACTAAATCCGTCACTTTTTTCCCTCTCACACAATGCTTATCCCACTCACGAACTAATTTACGATTATGTTGCAGGGTTCCTTCTTCCGTTTCATTCATTATTTGTTTCATATAATCGTACGTTTTATCGAAATTCACTACCCAGCATTGATCCTTTTTAAAGCACGTTTGACATGTTTTCGCAGTAATTGTACTCAAAAACAAATCTGCTTCTGTCTCTTTATCTTCTTCCTCTACATACCCATATACAGAAAAACTATTAGATAAAGCAGCAAATACATTTGCGAATTGGTTGATTTTGTTCGCTGTAACATCACGCATCCTTCTTAAATATTGTTGTTGATCTTGCGAATGCTCTTGTGTACCTGGCATAAATTTAGCAATACGATCCAAAACAAGCTTTGGCGTTAATAAGAAGATAGCAATCGCTACACCTGACTCAATTAAAGTTGTTACAATATTTGTCTGCTTGTCTACATATAATGTAATTAAGCTTGTCCCTATTAATAAACCTAAACTAACACCTAAACGCTTCCCTTCTTTTAACAACCCACCAAGTAATCCAGAAAAAGCGAGAAGGCTAAGCTGAGACAAACTAGACACATTTGCTAAACTTAATATCAATCCTGTTACGACCCCCACTGTAGATCCTGTAGCAGCACCCGCAATAAATGCAAATACTAGTACTAAATACCTTGTAAAAATATGTTGAATAGAAGCATCATATACAAACCAATCTGTTGTACCCGTTAAAACAGATGCTAGTAATATAATCAAACAAACAATTTCTTCCGTCTCTAACGCCTGTTGCTTTCCTTTCCTTTCCACTAAAAGCGGGACACTTTGTAAAAATATCATAGTTAATACGAAACTAAGCCCAGCCTCAATGGTACTAACGAGTAAATCGTACATGGTGACAGTTTGTTGCGCAAAATATACAACAACTAAGTGTGCGGTTAATGCGGAGATAAATACTTGAAATGGAACAAGTCCAACGGTTTTACGTGTAAATCTACTAAAGAAGATATTATAAATGAAGAAAGTAAAGATAGATGCAAAAGTAAAAAACAAATTATCTATCGAGACTGAAAGAGCTCCTCCCATTAGAGCTAAAAATGCTAGCGGCATCTTATCCCGCTTCATAACATAAACAGCAGCAAAAAACGGTAGTGCAAACGGTAAAATATTTGTTAATATATATGCTCTTCCCAAAAGAAAACCAATAACAACAATAATAAATCCCCATCTAAAGAAAACTTGTTCGAATTTCATTCGCAACTTACTCGTCCACTTTATTCCTCCAAGCTGACTCTCATTCATTGCCAATGCACTTGTATTCATAGTATTCCTTCCTGCTTTAGGCATATTTTTAACACCACCTGCATAGTTTAATTACTGTCATTATAAAAGATGATTGTTGGGATTTTTGTCAAAACAACAGTTTTCACTTTTATAATCGTTCGACTTTTTATTCGAAATAACTCTACAGATATACACGGTATGTAAGTTATCCTTGATTTTTTAATTAAATATTCAGAAAATATAGGGTGATTTTGTAGAAGTGTTGTATGTCTTAATCCATTTAACAAAAAAAGATCATGCAAATTTGCATGATCTTTTTAGATGACCCGTACGGGATTCGAACCCGTGTTACCGCCGTGAAAGGGCGGTGTCTTAACCACTTGACCAACGGGCCGTTAAAATAAATATAGCGGCGGAGGGGATCGAACCCCCGACCTCACGGGTATGAACCGTACGCTCTAGCCAGCTGAGCTACACCGCCATGTCGTTGTATTTAACGGACAATTAGTATCTTACATCAGATATTATTTAAAGTCAACACATCTTGAAAACTTTTTTAAAATATATTTTCACATATAAAAAAGCACCCTGAGCCATCACTCTGGGTACCTCTCTATATGTTAAAAACTAAACGGCCTTATTATCCGCGACGTGCGCCACGGCCACCACGTTTAGACTCTGTGTTACGCTTTAAAGAAGTTAAACGATCTTCGCTATCCTTTAAGAAGCGTGCCATCTTTTGCTCAAATGTTTCTTTTGGAGCTCGGTCGTTACCGCCACCACGATTATCTCTGTTGAAAGAGCGATTATTACGTTGTGGACGTCCAGAACGTTGTTGATCACCACCGCGTTGGTATTCACCACGTGGACGATCTCCTTCTGTTTTTTCACGTTCTTTCGCTTTTTTGATAGATAAACCAATCTTTCCATCTTTTTCAACATTAATAACTTTTACTTCTACTTGGTCGCCCACTTTTAAGTGATCGTTAATATCTTTTACATAGTTATCAGCAACTTCACTAATATGAACAAGACCAGTTAAGCCTTCTGGCAGCTCCACAAAAGCCCCAAAATTTGTAATACCTGTTACTTTACCCTGTAACTTGCTGCCTACCTCGATTGACATAAAAAAAATGCTCCTCCTTAGTGGTTAAAAAGTCAAATTTTACTTTATTATATATAATCCTAAAATATAGTGTCAATAAGACATACTCTACTTCGAAACAGGAAAAATTATCTCCCCTTTACCAGAGAAGAAATAATCCCTTCTAGCAATCTTTAATACGTACTCTTCATCATTTAACTTTTGAACTTCGTCTTTTAGACTTTTTTCTTTATTCGTTAATGAATCCAGTTCTTTTTTCATGTCCTTAACTTTTGCTTCTTTTGCTTTAATGGAACTGTTTTGTTGATAAAACGTTACACTAATACTCGCAATAATTGTAAAAGTAAAGACAAGAAAAACCGCTAAACGGCGATAAAGTCGCTTCCTGTTCTCATCCGTTTGTATTATATGCTCTTTAACAGGATTTGGACTCTGTTTTTCGATTGTTCTTTGTCTCAGTTCCCTCATTTCCGAGGTCCCCCTAACTTCTTTTTTATACGCTCCCATATTTGGAAGATATGTCCCTTCAATTTTGCTATATATTGCAGGAACCCTATATGTTTCACTATAAAAAGTTTAACACGATTAGGGAGAAGTTTCCATATGAGCGAAGCAATAAATCGAACAGGCCAGAAAAAAACTTTCCATATGAAAAGTAATATCCAAATCACAATTTTCCATAACACATGTCCAATTGAAAGCAGTATACGAAATAAGAATAATATAAATGCAATAAATAGCTGCGCTATAATAATAACAGGTTTTATCATGAGTAGCTGTATAATTCGAACAAAAAAATATGTTGTTTGCATAAAAATATAGATGAGAAAATTTAACAGCTTCATGTATAGTGCTTTCAGTAAGCTTTGATATGCCGCAAAACCACATAACAATGCCAAAAACACATATATACGTAGTTCAGCTTCATTTACGAGAAGCAATACATAAAAGACGAATAATGCTTGGACAATCCAAAATAATATATCTTGTATAAATACAAGCCAACGTTTACGTTCTTGGCGCTTTAAAAAACGTTGATATGTATCTAAAGACGCTCCAATCCAAGCACCCATTCCAATCATTGAAAGCATTGTATACAACTGAATTGTTAGACTCATTTAAACAACTTACTAAAGAAACCTTTAGTTTTTTCCCCTTGATTTTCATCAATATACAGCATCTCATTAACTTTCCCTTTAATCGACACAATACCTTTTTCTACATCTAAATTTTTCATTTGTAAATTTTGACCACGAATCGTTAAAAAACCCATTACGGTCTCTAGCAAAAACTCTTCGCTATCAAAACTCTCTACCTGCTTCACACCGGTAATATCAATTATACGCCTGCCACGCATAATAATGTCATGTTCTACAGAAACATTTTGTTGATTAGAAGACGTAGGTGAGTAACCATTATTCACGTAAATCCCCCCATAGGTTTTTACTAGCTAATAGTAATGTATGAGGGGATACATGATTTTAGAACAAGCCTTCTTCCGCTTTTACTTTTTCTTTACGAACTAAGCTATACATATTTGCTGCATCTTCTTTTTTAGTTGTTTCTTTCAATTCATTTATTTTTACAGTGACTATTTTTTGACCAAAACGAATTGTTAATTCATCAGCTACTTTCACATCAGAACTCGCTTTTGCCACTTGACCATTAATAGATATTCTTCCTTGATCAGCTACTTCTTTCGCTAATGTTCTTCTTTTAATTAAACGTGACACTTTTAAAAACTTATCTAGACGCATATCAAATCCCCCTATTAACGCTCTGTTTGTTTCGCTTCTTCCCATAAAACATCTAACTGTTCTAATGATAAATCTTCCATCTCTTTATTCATTTCAGCTACTTTTGCCTCCATGTATAAAAAACGACCAGTAAATTTCTCATTAGTTGAACGTAACGCCTCTTCTGGATCTATTTTGTAATGACGGGCTATATTAACAAATGCAAATAGTAAATCACCAAACTCACCTAGCATCTTTTCCTCATCCATGTTTGTAACTTCTTGTTGGAACTCTTGCCATTCTTCCAAAGCTTTCTCTATCATCGGCTGCACATCAACCCAATCAAATCCAACCTTACCAGCTTTCTTCTGAATTTCAAAGGCGCGTAGTAACTGCGGCAAACTTTTAGGAACGCCATTTAAAACAGATTCTTTCACGAATCCTTTTTCTTGTTTTTTAATTTCTTCCCAATTGGCAATCACTTCATCAGCATTGTTTACATCCGTATTTCCAAATACATGTGGATGACGACGAACCATTTTTTCAGATAGAGTTCGAATGATATCATCTATAGAGAACCAACCTTCATCTTCTCCGATTTGAGCATGAAGCATAACTTGTAATAATATATCACCTAATTCTTCTACTAAGTGATCATCATCCTCTTCATCAATTGCTTCCAACACCTCATAAGCTTCCTCAATTAAATATTTCTTTAATGATTGATGCGTTTGCTTTTTATCCCACGGACAACCATTTGGACCACGCAGGTCTGCAATAATTTCTCTAAGAACATCAAACTGTTGATACAAGGACGCACGCTCCTGAACAGGTGGCACGTACACACTTGTTAAATTATTCAATTCCGTTTCATGATCTAACATGTACAACGGTACCTTCTTTACTTGTTCAAATGAAGTTCCTGCAGCTGTTACGATATACACTTCATAATCATCTGGCAACATCTCCATTAATGTTAATTTCACATCAGATGCAACGAATGCATCATATACTTGGCAAAAGATTAAATGTTGACGTAATTCTAATTGCCCTCTTTCAAATGATGTAGCATCAAGTAATTGAAATCCTTCAATCGGATCAATTTTTAGGCTTGCAAACATAGGATCAAGGAAACTTTGTCCACCCTCAATTCGCACTTCAACATTTGAAACGTCTCCTTTTTCCAACAATAGCTGAACTGTTCTTTCTGCTACAAGTGGATGCCCCGGAACCGCATAGATAATTTCTGTACCTTCAGCTTGTTCTAGCAATTTATTCGCAATTGTTTCATATACAATTTCAAACGTATCATGTGCTTCATATACAGCATCAAAAGCCGTATATTGTATGCCTTCTTTCTCCAATTCTTCTATAACTGGATGTTCCTTCGTTCTAATAAACAGATGATCTGCTTCTTTTATTTTTCGATATACACCCATCGTTAGCTGATCTAATTCACCAGCACCTAAACCTAAAACAGTAATGATTCCACTCACAACCTGTCACCTCTATCCACTCTTCTTCAATGAACCTTCTTTTTTCTCTTGTTTCATAACAGTTCCTAATTCTTTTTTTGTAAATACACGTAATTTTAAAATAAAAAACATATATGTCAATCCGCCGATGGCTACACCTAACAACGCTTCAAGCGTCGCGCTCGCTCTATGTTCCGTATCAATTACTAATCCAGACATCTGCAACACACGCGTGAACATCATTAATACAAACCCCATACAGATACCACTAATTACTACACCTAACATATTTCGCTTATTGATAAGTGACCCTGATACAGCTCTCATAAGCAACAAACTATTTAGTCCAGAAATTATGATTAACGCACATAAAGTCGCTAAGGCTGCCCCTTTCACACCAAAATAAGGCATGAATATATAATTTAACGCTAACTTTAAGCAACCTCCAAATACAACAAATAATGCTGGCTTAAATGTTTGTCCCAACCCTTGTAAAATAGAAGCCGTCGTAATTGACAATGAACTAAATAAAATAGATAAAGATAAAATAGATAAAACATCTGATCCATCACTATTTTCAAACAACATAATATTCGTAGGTTGAATAATACAAGTTAGTCCAATAGCTGCTGCAAATCCAATAACAAATGTTATTTTCATTGCTAACTTTACCTTTTCTTGAATAAAGGAAAGATCTCCTCTTTCTTTCGCCGCTGTAATAATTGGAATAAGTGATAACGAGAAAGAAGTCGTCACAACAGTACCTAATTGCATTAGCGGAATACTTCTATCATAAACACCCTTTAATACTTTTGCACTTTCAGTCTGTTCTCCCGCACCAATAAGTAAAGTGTACAAGGACATTGAATCAGCCATCTGTATAAAAATAAGCACTAAATTACTAACACAAATCGCTAACCCCTGCCAAAAAAGGATTTTAATTATCTTCCTTTTACCCTTAATTCTCGCTACACGTTTAAAAAATATGGAACGAAAATCTCGACGCATATACAACATAAGTACAATAATCCCAATAAGTCCACCCGCAATTGAGCCTAACATAGCCCCTGCACCAACTGTATATAAATCAAATCCGTGAGCAATTAGGAATAGCGATAAAAATACAATAATAGAAACTCGAATTGTTTGTTCTATTACTTGCGAAACAGCCGTTGGCATCATATTATTGAACCCTTGAAAATACCCTCTTGCTACAGACAAAAACGGCATCAATAAGAACGAAAATGAAATAACACGTAGCAACTTATCTAAGTGCATATCGCCCATAGCTATCGCGATTGTTTCGGCCCCAAAAAACAATGTAAAGAAACCTATAAAACCAATTCCTAATAAAAACCAAAAAGATACACAAATAATTTCTTCTGCTTCTCTCTGTTTTCCCCACTCTAGTCGTTCTGCAACCATTTTTGAAATGATAACAGGAAACCCATAAGTAGCTAAAATTAAACAAAATCCATAAAACGGGTAAATTTGTTGGTAAATATAAAAACCAATATCCCCTGCTATATTTTGATATGGAATACGGTAAAAAGCGCTTAATACTTTTGTAACAAAACTTGCAATCGTTAATATAATAGCCCCACGCCAAAAGGCTTGATACTTCTTCGCTTCCATACAAGAAAACTCCTTTTTCTATTCTCACCTCTCGTATTATATCATAAAGAAAAGTACAAAATCCCTTACCACCACGGGTAATACTAGGTCCCTACACGTTAAAAATATTCAACGAAAAAAGGTAGCAAAGCGCTACCTTCATTCAATATACATATATCTCCAAATAGTTGATTTCTCAAAAAGAAAGATCATAATTAGGAAAGATTGCTACTTCTAAAATCAATATACCCTTACTGTTCCATTTGTTTCGCTAAGAAACTGGCAGCAGTATTAACCGCTTTATGCTCGATTTCGCTTATAATAGCTTCTTTTGAAAAAATAATGACGGCTCCAATTGGGTCTCCGTTTGCAACAATCGGTCCAACTGTATAAGAATGAACCTTTTCTGTTACACCATCGATAATGGAAATATCACTTTCGTCCGTCATAATAACAGACTTTCTTTCTTCCATCGTTTTTTCGATTAGATCGCCAACACTTTTATTTAAGTATTCTTTTTTCGATACGCCTGATACTGCGATGATAGAATCTCGGTCACAGACAAGCACATTATGTCCTAAGCTGTCATATAAAGCCTCAGCATATTCCTTTGCAAAATCACCTAGTTCACTAATTGGAGAATACTTCTTTAAAATTACTTCTCCATCGCGATCAACAAATATTTCTAGTGGGTCTCCTTCTCGAATACGTAAAGTTCTACGAATTTCCTTTGGGATTACTACCCTGCCTAAATCATCAATTCGACGTACGATTCCAGTTGCTTTCATTCTAATGCTGCCTCACTTTCTACTGATGATCAAAGTGGTGAATTTACCTGTTCATGTAAAAATCACCAACTGTTAGACATAGTATTTTACACATTAGTTCTTCTATGCACGTCGAATTGTATTTTTTTATCTTATTTTAGGCATTTATTACTTCTTTTTTCACATCTGGTAAGCCTTTTAATAAATTTTCAGCAATTGTTAACCACTTCGATGTCTCTAAGCCATTTGTTTTCATAACAATTTTCAATTGTGATCCTTCCATTCCTAGACCAATCATACGCCCAAAACTATTTCCGAGCATGAATAATTTTCCACCATCAATATTTTGACTTGCTTGTTCAGAAAACAGGAATGTTACTTCAAATTTATTCTGCTTAATTAACTCAATTTGTTCTTTCATTGCCAACACTTTAATATTTGCAATTTGTAATAAATAACCAACTTCTTGTGGGTAATCACCGAATCTATCGATCATTTCTTCCTGCAATTCTTCAATATCCTCAATTGCAGAAACACCTCTAAATTGTTTATACATCATAATTTTTTGCTTACTATCTGAAATATAAGCATCTGGTAAGTATGCATCTACCTCTAAGTCAATTTCAACATTAACTGTATTTTCAGCTCCATCTGTTCCTCTTCGCTGTTCAATTGCATCTTTTAACATTTGAGAATATAGATCAAATCCGACAGAATCAATAAACCCATGCTGTTCTGCTCCTAACAAATTACCTGCTCCACGAATAGATAAATCTCTCATCGCAATTTTGAAACCAGATCCAAGTTCTGTGAACTCTTTAATTGCTTGCAGACGCTTCTCTGCAACTTCTGACAGCACTTTGTCACGTTTATAGGCAAAGTATGCATATGCAACACGATTAGAACGTCCAACACGCCCACGAAGCTGGTACAACTGTGATAACCCCATACGATCTGCATCAAATACAATTAACGTATTTACGTTCGGAATATCTACACCCGTCTCAATAATTGTTGTACTTACAAGAACATCATGCTGTCCTTCTAAAAATGATAGCATAACAGACTCTAATTCACTTTCGTTCATTTTCCCATGTGCGTACGTTACGCGAGCATCTGGAACTAACATCGAAATTTCATCTGCTTTTCTTTCAATATCCTCTACACGGTTATATAGGAAGTAAATTTGACCGCCTCTTGCAAGCTCTCGCTCTATCGCCTCTCGCATTAATGCTGGATTATACTCTACTACATACGTTTGGACTGGGAAACGATTTTCTGGCGGTGTCTCAATAACAGATAAGTCGCGCACACCAAGCATAGACATATGAAGCGTCCGCGGAATCGGAGTTGCCGTTAATGTTAATACGTCAACATTCGCCTTCAATTGTTTAATTTTTTCTTTATGCGTTACACCAAATCTTTGTTCTTCATCAATAATAAGAAGCCCTAAATCTTTATAAGTGACATCTTTAGATAAAATACGATGTGTTCCGATTACAATATCTATTGTGCCATCCTTTAAGCCCTTAATCGTTTCATTTTGTTGTTTTCTCGTACGGAATCTACTTAATAATCCTATATTGATTGGATAATCTTGAAAACGCTCTCGAATTGTTTCATAGTGTTGCTGCGCAAGAATCGTTGTCGGTACTAAAATTGCAACTTGTTTTTCATCCATAATTGCTTTAAATGCCGCACGAATAGCCACTTCCGTCTTTCCATACCCTACATCACCACAAAGGAGCCTATCCATCGGGCGTCCGCGTTCCATATCTTTTTTAATCTCGTCAATAGAACGTAACTGATCCTCTGTCTCTTGATATGGGAAAGATGATTCGAACTCTTGTTGTTCTGCCGTATCTGGCGTATATGCATAGCCTTTTGAAGCTTCGCGCTCAGCATATAGTTTAATTAGGTCATCCGCAATGTCTTGTACAGATTTTTCAACTTTCGTTTTAACCTTTTTCCAATCATTTCCACCTAATTTGTAAACTTTCGGATCCTTACCTTCAGACCCTACATATTTTTGGACTTGATCAATTTGTTCAATTGGAACGTATAACTTATCATTACCTTGATATTTAATATTTAAATAATCTTTATGAACACCATTAATCTCTAATGTCTCAATACCTAAAAATTTACCTATACCATGATTTACGTGAACTACATAATCTCCAACTTTTAATTCCGAATAACTTTTAATACGTTCAGCATTCGATAACTTTTGTTTACGTTGTGATTTTTTAACTTTCTTATGAAAAAGCTCCTTTTCAGTAATGACAACAAGCTTTTGCATCGGCATTTCAAACCCTGCATGTAAATCACCTACAGCAATTTGTAGCCTTCCAGGCAATAAGATATCTGTGCCTTCTACAATATCTGCCTCAATATCATAATCACTTAAAATATGTTGTAATTTCTTCACACGTTCATCATCTGTTCCAAGTACAACAGTCGTAAAATGCCCTTCATTCCATCTATCAATTTCTGTTTTTAACAAATTCATCTGTCCATGGAAATCTTGCATTGTTTTACATGTTACATTTACAATATTTTGCGGATGTGTGTGTGCGATATGACGCAAGAATAACGTTAAATATACAAAACTTCTTTTTTTATGATGAAGAAACCCCTCAAATGCGTGAGAGAAAGATAAATCTTGAATAATTGTTCCTTCACCAAGAAGTGATATATACCATTCCGCCTCTTCTGTTTCAAGATGTGATGCTGTTTCTTGAATACGGGAAATCTCATCTAAAATTACAACACCATCTTCTGGTAAATAATCTATCAGACTAGCAGGTTCTTTATAAAAAATAGATAAGTATTTAAACATCTGTTCTATACTTTGCCCGTTTTTCAACATCTCAATTTCATGACTTACCGTCTCAAGCACTGTAGTCTTTAGTTTATCATCAGAAAGTTTTTGCATCGTCTTAGTCAAACCTTCTTCAAGATGCTGAATTCCTGATTTTAATTCTTCCTGTGAAAATAAAAACTCTGTTGCTGGACCAAACCTAACGCTTTCTTTTTTACCTTGAGAACGCTGTTCATCCACATCAAATAATCGAATAGAATCGACTTCTGTATCAAAAAATTCAATACGAAATGGTAGTTCTTCAGTTAAAGGATAAACATCTAATATTCCCCCGCGCAAACTGAACTCCCCTGGAGCTTCTACCATCGACTTACGTTCATAGCCAATATGATGTAAAGTATGCAAGAGCGCATCTAAATCAATCTCTTGCCCTAGATTGATTTCAACTTGCTTTTGCTTCCACAATTCTTTTATTGGTAAAAATCTACGCAATCCTGCCACTGGCGCTACAATGATTCCATTCTCTCCCGCAGCCAAGCGATTTAACACTTCTATACGTTGCGCCTTCAATTCTGGACTTGCAACCCCAATTTCCGATGCTATCAGTTCATTCACTGGATATAGCCACACATCTTTTTCACCAAGTAACGCCACTAAATCTTCATGTACTTTTTGTGCTTGGTATAAGTTATGTGTAACGATTAATTGTGATTTTTTTGTTTTTTTATATAAAGCCGCCATTAATAATGAACGAGAAGACGTTGCCATCCCTGATATAAGTTGTTCTTTTAACCCATCTTCTAATCCATTAATAACCGATTGTATCTCTTCATTTTTATAAAATTGCTCTAATAAACCTATCATTTTTAAAACTCCTCTCAACATAAAGAGCAAGTCATTCTATTTTATGCAAATATTTTGGAAAAGGAAAACAGAAAAATGCTTTGGACATGCCAAAGCGACAACATTTTATTGCAGAAATTTTTCATACTCATAATACTCAGGATAAGATGCGAGCGTTTCTTGACACGATTCACAAATTGTTTTTATATATATATTTCCATTCTCATGAAAATGAATCATCTCTACTACTTCCTGCTCTGTTAGTTGAAATAAAACGTCGCTATATACTTTTTCTGCGTTAATGGAGCCTACATTACCTCCGCAGTGTCTGCAATAATAATACCCTTCCATACTAGCCTCCTAAAAATTCAATTACTACTAGTATGGGTAAAACAAAAGAGAAATATTCCCAATCTCATTTTTAACTATTGAAAGTATTCATGATTTGGAGAAAAGGCTTATTTAGCCACTCTTCACATGCATCCGCTGCTTTTTCAATAGAATGGTTAACATCCGGAATCTCTTCAGATGTAAAGCGTCCTAATACATAATCGACTACCTTCATTCCATTTTTCGGGCGATCGATTCCCATACGGATACGTTGAAATTCTTGTGTTCCTAGGTGCGAAATCGTTGACTTTACACCATTATGTCCACCAGCACTACCTTTCATGCGAAGACGCAATTTACCTACAGGAATGTCTAAATCGTCGTACATAACAACGAAGTCCTCAACATCAATTTTATAATAATCCATGAGTGGACGAATACTTTCCCCAGATAAATTCATATATGTTAGCGGCTTTAATAAGATTACCTTTTCTCCATTAACAAACCCTGCACCAAATACACCTTTAAATTTTTGTTCATTCAAAGAAATGTTCCAACGCTTCGCAAGTTCATCAATGGCCATAAATCCAATATTATGCCTTGTTAATTCATATTCTCTACCTGGGTTCCCAAGTCCTACTATCAATTTCATTCTTGTACCACTACTTTCTTTTTTCGATACGAAAAGACGTAACCAAAATTGGTTACGTCTCATTCTATCCAATTAATTGAATAATACACTCACAGATTCTTCTTCGTATACACGAATGATTGCTTCTCCAATTAATGGAGCAACTGAAAGTTCATGTACTTTGTCGATTTTCTTCTCTTCTGGTAATACGATAGAGTTCGTTACAACTAACTCTTTAATATTTGAATTTTGAATACGCTCAATTGCTGGGCCAGATAATACTGGGTGTGTACAGCAAGCATATACTTCAGAAGCACCGTTCTCAACAAGAGCGTTTGCTGCTAATGTAATTGTACCAGCTGTATCAATGATGTCATCAATTAAAATCGCTGTTTTGCCTTCAATATTACCGATAATGTTCATTACCTCTGATACGTTCGGACGAGGACGACGCTTATCAATAATAGCGATTGGCGCTTTTAGACGATCTGCCATTTTTCTTGCACGAGTTACACCACCATGATCAGGAGACACGATTACGATATCTTTAAGACCTTTTGTTTCAAAGTAATCAGAAAGAATCGGTACACCCATTAAGTGGTCGATTGGGATATCAAAGAACCCTTGAATTTGTGGAGCATGTAAATCTAGAGTGATTACACGAGTTGCACCTGCTGTTTCAAGCAAGTTTGCTACAAGTTTCGATGTAATTGGTTCACGAGAACGCGCTTTACGGTCTTGACGCGCATAACCATAATAAGGAATAACAATATTAATTGTTTTCGCAGATGCACGTTTTAATGCATCGATCATAATAAGTAATTCCATGATATGTTCGTTTACTGGGAAGCTTGTAGATTGAATAATGAATACATCGCAACCACGGATACTTTCTTCAATGTTAATTTGAACTTCTCCATCACTAAAACGATCAACAGAACATTTTCCTAGTCCTACTCCAATATGCTTTGCAATCTGCTCAGCAAGTTCCTTATTAGAGTTTAAAGAGAATACTTTCAAATTAGAATTTAGATATTGAGTCGACATCTAGATTAACCCTCCACATTATGATTTTTTCTTATTCAGCAATTGATCAACATAGTCTTCTTTGTTAACTTGACGTGCACGTGCTACCGATAATGCTTTTGATGGAACATTCTCTGTAATTGTAGAGCCTGCTGCCACATAAGCACCATCTTCAACTGTTACTGGAGCAACAAGGTTTGAATTACATCCAATAAATACCCCATTACCAATCACAGTTTTGAATTTATTCTTACCGTCATAGTTCACCGTAATTGAACCACAACCAAGATTCACGTCTTCTCCAACTTGTGCATCCCCGATATAACTCAAGTGTGAAGCTTTACTTCTATTACCAAAGACAGTTTTTTTGATTTCCACGAAGTTTCCAACGCGTACTTCGTCTCCAATAACTGAATCTGGGCGAATGTGTGCAAATGGACCAACCGATACTTCTGTACCAAGTTTACTATCATGTACAGTAGATTGACGAATTGTCGTACGATCTCCAATTTCACTATCACGAATTACTGTATGTGGTCCAATTTCACAATCAGAACCAATTACAGTGTTCCCCTCAATAATTGTTCCTGGATGAAGAACTGTATCACTACCGATAATTGCATCAGCAGAAATATAAGTGTTACTTGGATCAATAATTGTAACACCATTTACCATGTTCTTTCGGTTGATACGGTTTTTCATAATAATTTCCGCTTGCGATAGAGCGACTCTGTCGTTAACACCTAACGTTTCATCGAACTGCTCTGTTTGATAAGCTGATACGATATGACCTTCATTTTTTAAAATCTCAATAACATCTGGAAGGTAATATTCACCTTGTACGTTATCATTTGAAACTTTAGAAAGTGAAGCAAATAAAGCCTTATTATCAAAACAATACGTACCTGTATTGATTTCTTTAATAGCTAATTCTTTCTCATTTGCATCTTTATGCTCAACAATCTTTTCAACATGACCATTCTCATTACGAACAATACGGCCATATCCAGCAGGTTCTTCTATGTACGCTGTTAGCACCGTCGCCATTGCTCCCGCTTCTTTATGTTGCTGAAGTAATGCTTCCATCGTTTCAGCAGTTATTAGCGGCGTATCCCCACAAATAACTAAAGTTGTTCCTTCTTCATTTGCAAGTACACTTGCAGCTTGATCTACAGCATGTGCTGTACCAAGTTGTTCTGCTTGTAATGCAAACTCACTTACGTTTCCTAGCTGTTCTTGTACCATTTCAGCACCATGCCCAACAACCGTTACAAGTTTCTGCAATCCTAATTGAGATACTTGATCGACTACGTGTTGTACCATAGGTTTTCCACATACAGGATGCAGCACTTTGTATAGCTTAGACTTCATACGTGTGCCTTTACCTGCAGCTAGAATCACTGCAAATCTGTTTGACATATAGACCCTCCATCGCAACCTATTTATCCATTAAAGATATTATCCTAAATCATCATATATTTCAAGAAGCACATTTTAACTATTAAATTTTACCATAATTCTTATAAGATGTTTTACTCTTTAGTATCTTTTTTAAGAAATAAGCTATACTATTTAAAATGATTTTGAAAAAATTAGTAGTTTCTTCTTTTTATGTTAATGAATTATGAAATTTTCAAATATAAAGCAAAAAAAAACAAACTCCTGTAAATGCTTACAGGAGTTTGCTACAAAATTATAAGGCTTTTCGTCAAAGCCCTTTTCATTCGAATTTTACGAAGCACCTGCTTCTTCAAACTCAACCTCTTCTAACTCGCCTAAACGATGATACTCTGTTAAAACCGCATCTTGAATTTTAGAGCGTGTACCAGAATTAATCGGATGTGCAATGTCACGGAACTCTCCATCTGGAGTACGTTTACTTGGCATTGCTACAAATAATCCATTATTACCATCAATTACACGAATATCATGAACAACAAATTCATGGTCCAAAGTAATAGAGGCAATTGCTCTCATGCGGCCTTCTGTGTTTACGCGGCGTAATCTTACGTCAGTCACTTCCATCTTGTGTTCACCACCCTTTTCTAAATAAGCGATATATTTGTATAAATTCCACAAATTTTCTATTTTCCCTTTAATTTTTTAAAAATTTTTAAGATAAAAATTTTTAATGTAGTTGAATATAGAGATTAGTGGAGGTTATCGCTTACAAAAGGTTACTTAACTAGGGCGATTACTTCAATTTCAACGGAAACATCTTTCGGTAATTTTGCTACTTGCACACAAGATCGAGCTGGTTTATGAGTAGAGAAATAAGAGCTATATACTTCATTCACAGCATTAAAATCATCCATGTCCTTTAAAAATACTGTTGTTTTTACGACTGTATCAAATGAAGCACCCGCTTCCTCTAATACCGCTTGTAAATTTTGAAATACTTGTTCTGTTTGTACTGTTACATCTCCTGTTACAAGCTCCCCATTTTTCGTTAATGGAATTTGTCCTGAGCTATAAAACATATTATTTACAATAATCCCTTGTGAGTAAGGTCCAATCGCTTGTGGTGCCTTGCTTGTTTGAACAACTTTCATACTTTTCACCCTTTTATTATTTATTTTACTCTTTAAAAATAGTGTACGAAAGGCAGTTTGTCCATCTATTTTATAATCTATAAATAAAATAAAAAAAGATAGAGCTATCTGCTCTACCTTTTATTCAGCCTCTACAAGCCCTTCATCAAATGGTGCAAGAGAATAATTCCCTTTTTCCACTTGAATCGTTTTTTCTTTCACATCAACTTCCGATAGACGAATTAATGATACAAAATTATTAATTAGTCGTTCTTCAATATCTGTGGATTCTACTAATACACCAATACCAACAACATTAGCCTTGAACTCTTCTAACATACTCATCATACCTTGAATCGTTCCACCAGCTTTCATGAAGTCATCAATAATTAAAACATTCGATCCTTCTGGAAGGCTGCGTTTTGCTAACGTCATTGTTTGAATTCGTTTAGAAGAACCCGACACATAGTTAATACTAACAGTCGGACCTTCTGTTACCTTATTATCTTTCCTTGCAATTACAACTGGTACATCTAAGTAATTTGCCACTGCATAAGCAAGTGGAATCCCTTTCGTTGCCACTGTCATAACCGCATCAATTGATTGCCTAGCAAAAACAGAAGCAAACAAACGACCTGCGCCATTAATATGGCGAGGATTACTCAATAAATCTGTCATGTATAAGTAACCGCCAGGCAAAATACGATCTGGGTTTTCAAATAAGCCACAAAGCTCATCAATAATTAGATCTGCCTCTTCTTCACTTATATACGGTATATATTTCACTCCTCCTGCTGCTCCTGGTATCGTTTGCAATGTGCCGACCCCTTGTTGCTCAAACGTTTGCTTAATAATAACTAAATCCTCACTAATGGAAGACTTAGCCGATTGATACCTTTCAGCAAAAAAAGTGAGAGATACTAGCTGACGAGGGTTTTGTAGCAAGTAATAAGTCATATCGACTAATCTTGTACTTCTTCTAATTTTCATACTCTCACCTCAAATCACGAATATTCTAAACAAATCATAACGTATTATACGTCTTTATTCAAGCGTTTCTCGCTCTCCTAATAAACGTACCGCATAGACCTGTTCACAAAATCCTTTTAATCCGTTATAAATGCGATGCATTCGAGAATCATGGTGTACAAGTCCAAATACAGTTGGACCACTTCCACTCATCAATACAGCATCCGCTCCGAATCGCTTCATCTGTGATTTAATACGTGCAACTTCAGGATGCATTCCAAATGTTACATCTTCTAAAACGTTACCAACAGTATCACAAATCCCTTTATAATCTCCAGAATTTATGACATCAACCATTTTATCTACATTTGGATGTGTAACTCGATTTAACTTTAAATTTCCATACACATCAGCAGTAGATACACCTATATGTGGTTTCGCTAAAATAACCCAACAAGAAGGCGGAGTCTTTATATGCTCAATTTTCTCTCCTCTTCCAGTGGCAATTGCTGTGCCGCCGTATACACAGAAAGATACATCTGATCCAATTTCTGCGCCAAGCTCTGCTAACTCATCAATTGTAAGCCCTAAATTCCATAATTTATTAAGACCACGTAATGTCGCTGCTGCATCACTACTTCCACCTGCTAATCCAGCTGCTACTGGAATCGTTTTTTCAATAGTAATAGATACACCTTTTTTTACATTAAACTTCTCTTTTAATAATTTCGCTGCCTGATAAGCTAAATTTCGTTGGTCGTCTGGGACATACCGATTATGGGATAAAATTTCAATACGGTCTTCTGCTAATTCCGTTAGTTCTAGACGATCTGCTAAATCAATGGTTGTCATAATCATTTTCACTTCATGATATCCGTCTTGTCTTTTTCCCAGTACATCTAACGACAGATTAATCTTTGCTGGTGCTTTCACTAGTAGCTTCAATCTATTCACCCACTCTATGTACTCAATCTTTTATCGTTTATTTTACCATAAATTTATAGTAAGACGATGACACTTCCCTAATTATAACGAAAAGCATTCAGAATGAAACTACTTATGTAAAATGATGGCACCTTTTAGAGTACAAAAAGCCGAGGAATGTCTCCTCGGCTACCGTAGCATAGAAAGTATCTTACAACTACTGGTTTCGTTTCATTAATTGCTGTTCTGCAATTTCTATAGCACGTTTCACCATGTTACCAGCATCTTTCGCACGAATTCCGCCCCATCCTTCTTTCTGAACAACATCATAAAAACCAAGCTCTTTTGCTAGCTCTTCTTTAAATTGGTTTGACATGACACCTCTTCGTCTACTCAATGCAGAGTCCCTCCTTATTTTGCTACGGTATAGTTAGTATGCAAAATAATATAGCTTTTCATTTATGGAAATATATGTAATGATATACGGATTATAAAATGACCTCATCATGAGGGTCTCCATAAAATGTTAACTCTACTGTCTCTGTTAAAACATCTGCATAACTATAAGATACACGTTGCAACGCATCTTCTTGTTGATCCAATTGTACAACAAAAACAGAACGGTATGTTTCTGCTAGTACACCTGATTGCTCCACAGTTTTTCTTCTTCCACTATTTGCTTTTAACATAAGTCGCTGTCCAAGATGGTGATCTAATTCGCTTTTAATTTCATCTAAACGTTTTGACATATACTTCGCTACACCTCGCTGTAATTTAGATTGAACACTTAAAACACGATATATCTATCCTAATTATTAACCTCGATTCACAGCTAATATCATCTTGCGTTTGAATAGATAGAAGAAATACTATATTGTAAAAGTATCATTACGTAGTCTGTACGTTCTTGTCTCTTTTTATCCAAATTCATTTAAATCCTTCCATACAAAAAAGCAAGATACATATGTACCCTGCTTACTCTTCGTAATGTTGAAAAGGTAATCCCGTTCGTAAAATCCCTCTCGTTTCAATTCCACCTAGTCCCTTTTCACCAGTAATTGTATTACGTACGACATCCCATACATTGACTCTCTCCATAAATGAAGTAAAACTAATTTTACCAACTACATATACAGGATCTAGTGCATGAATATTAATTCTAGATGGTGAACTAGCGAAATTGGCCCCTGCACGAATTAGTGCCTCAAAGTGCGATTGACATGCCCCAGCAAAAATAACAAGTTGATCCAATGATGGATATTTTTTTCGCACTTCTCGAACAGCCTGTACAAAATGCCTTGAATGCCTATATGCCGCTAAATCTCCCTTCACTCCTTTCGATTTTGTATATGCATCATGCCCCGTAATAACGAGAATGTCTGGGCGAAAGTGATCTATTAAGTCTACTACTTTTTCATGCATCTCCGTTTCTTTACAATGAATACCTTGTACAGGAACGCCAATTTTGTTATATAAGTCTAAGCACTTGCGCAAATATAAAGGGTCTCCATCTATATGCAATACACGTCCCGGCATTTGAAAATAATTCACCTCACTTGTGTATCCACCAGTTGAAGTATGTTCATGCCTTTGTTTCATTAACACATAATCTTGTTGAAACAAACGATACGTGCGCTCCATTGTTTCTTTCTCACGCTTCACCCTTTTTTTATGTTCTCGTTGATCTATACTAATTAAATCTTCAAGTGGCGCATCCGCCACCAGTCTAATTTCCTCTCCAAACAATATAGCTATCTCGCCTTTTATTTCTATAATACGAAAAAGAATATCCCTCTTATGAGAATATCGTTCCACTAATTCTCCAACATGTAAAGCCATTCTCCTACCTCCAAACTCATTAGGCCATCTTACCTGTTTTTAAAATATGAATTTAGAGGGAGAAAGGTGACAAAAGGGACAGTTCAAGTTGAACTGTCCCTTTCATATTCTTATGATAATTTATGAAGAACCAATGCATTACTTAATGTTGCAAACTCTTCAATAGATAGCGTTTCGCCTCTTCGCTTTGGATCAATTCCTACTTCTGTTAAAATTCGATCCAATAATTCCTTATCTTTCGGGAAACCATTTAAATTATTTGATAAATTATTCATCAAAGTTTTACGGCGCTGTGCGAAACTTGCTCGTACTACTTCAAAGAAGAATGTTTCATCTGTCACCTCTACAACCGGTTTCGGACGCTTTAGAAGGCGAATAATTGCAGAATCAACATTTGGCTGTGGTACAAACACTGTACGCGGTACAGTCATAACTGTTTCAACTTCTGTATAATACTGAATAGCAATCGATAAAGAACCATACTCTTTCGTTCCAGGTTTAGCAGCTAAACGATCTCCAACTTCTTTTTGCATCATAACAACAAATCCACGAACTGGTAACTTTTCTTCAAGCAATTTAAATAAAATTGGCGTTGTAATATAGTATGGCAAGTTAGCTACTACCATTACATCTTGCCCTTCTTCAAATTGCTCATTAAATACTTCATGTACATCCGCTTTTAGTACGTCTTTATTAATAACTGTAACGTTACCATATGGTGCTAACGTCTCATCTAAAATTGGTAATAGTCTTTGATCAATTTCAAAAGCCACTACTTTTTTAGCACGCTTCGCTAATTGCTCTGTTAATGCACCGATACCTGGTCCAATTTCAATTGCACCACTTTCTGAACCAATTTCTGCATGATCGACAATACGATTTAATACATTTGTATCAATTAAAAAGTTTTGTCCTAAACTTTTTTTGAATGAAAATCCATACTTTTCAACAATGTCTTTTGTACGATTTGGCGTTGCGATATCCTTCATTTTTTTTCCTCCTGTATTACTTGCTTATAAGCTTCTCCAAATGATTCCTTTGAAACTTGAAACATCTGTAATCGTTTATGTAACTGTTTTGCATTTGTATAACCAATCTTTAATAGCTTACCCATTCTTTCTCTGCGGCTCTTTGCCATTTCTCCGCCCACTAAGCCTGCATCGACTAAATCACTCCAACTAATTTCACTTGTATAAGCTTCCATTTCTTCATGTATATTCTCTAGAGCACGGCGAATCGACTCATTAGAAGCATGTTCGATCCCAACTCCCTTTTTCCTTTTAGCAAGCGCTTCTTCCTTCGGTAAAAAGGCATGCTTACAGCCGGGAACCTTGTCAGAAATAATTTTTCGAATACGCTCTCCAGGATAATCTGGATCTGTGAAAATAATAACGCCCCTTTTTTGCTGCGCTAATTTAACTTGCTCAATAACATGATCACCGATTGCTGAACCGTTCGTTTCAATTGTATCCGCATCAACAGCACGCTTAATCGCAACTGTATCATCTTTACCTTCTACAACGATAATCTCTTTTATTTTCATGCTTGCCTCCACACTCGTTTCGTCTCTACTTAGTAAAACAAAAAAATGACGACTTTTCCATTATTATTTTCCTCATTCTTATATTTTAAAAAATAGAATAGAAAAATCTTTGTTCTCTGTCCTTATTGTAACACTTCATCATTCACATTTATTTTCTTCATCACTTCTACTAGTGTTTTTTCAAAATAAAAAAGAACAGGTTTCCCCACTCTTTTTTATTCAACACCAAATAAAGCTTTTGCATTTTTGGTTGTCATTTCTGCTACTTCCTCATAAGAAACACCTTTTAAATTCGCAATTTCTTCTGCTACGAGTTTTACATAACTCGGTTCATTTCGTTTCCCTCGAAATGGATGCGGCGTTAGATATGGACAATCCGTCTCTATTAACAATTTCTCTAATGGAATCTCCGTAGCAACCTCTTTCGGCTTTTTAGCGTTTTTAAATGTAACTGGTCCGCCTAACGAAATTAGAAAGTTCATATCAACACATCGCTCTGCTACTTCTACGCTGCCGCTAAAACAATGCATAATGCCTCCTACTTCAGCTGCATTCTCTTCTTCTAGAATATCAACAATATCTTGAGTTGCATCGCGATTATGTATAATAATCGGCAATTTCACTTTTTTCGCTAATGCAATTTGTTTACGAAATACTTCTTTCTGTATTTCTTTTGGAGACTTATCCCAATGATAATCTAAACCCATTTCTCCAAGTGCAACGACTTTAGGATGAGAAGCAAGTTCTTCTAACCAAGCTAAATGTTCTTCTGTCATGTCAATTGCATCAACTGGATGCCATCCAACCGCAGCGTAAATAAAATCATAAGCTTCAGCTAATTCCATCGCCTTTTTTATCGTTACTTCATCAAAACCAACAACAACTGTATAAGTAACTCCCGCTTCTTTCATTCGGGCAATAACTTCTTGCAAATCTTCTTCAAATTGCTCTGCATTCAAATGCGAATGTGTATCAAACAACATAATACATAACTCCTTTTATATTGAAATCAAGTTTATTCTACAAAAATAAGTTCTTTAATAACTTAACGATAACAATACTACAATCTTAATGCAAAAATAGAGAATGTAAAAAGAAAAAAGACGCTTCACACATGTTACACGTGAAACATCTCTTTTCTTGTCTTAATTACTTGATTTTTGTACCATTTGGTAGATTTTGGTCAATTGATGCTAATGACAATACACCATTCTCTTCACCCGCTAAAATCATACCTTGCGATAATTCACCGCGTAATTTTACAGGTTTTAAGTTTGTTACACAAATAACCTTTTTACCTTTTAGGTCTTCTGGCGAATAGAATTTTGCAATTCCAGAAACAACTTGACGCTTTTCTGTGCCTAAGTCTAGTTGAATTTTTAACAACTTGTCTGCTTTTTTCACAGGTTCAGCAGATAGTACTTCAGCTACGCGTAATTCTACTTTAAAGAAATCATCAATTGTAATTTCTTCTGCCTTCGGCTCTTCTTCTTTTTTCTCTTCTACTTTAGGGGCAGAGCTTTTCATTTGTTCTTTAATGTACTCTACTTCCACTTCTATTTCTAAACGAGGGAAAATTGGGTTTCCTTTTTCTACTTTTGTTCCAGCTGGAATACAGCCAATTGTAGATAGACTTTCCCAAGATTTATGAGCCTCATCAGTAAGGCCAAGCTGAGCAAACATCTTGCTTGGTGCTACTGTTAAGAATGGCATAAGCATAATACCTGTTTGACGAAGTACTTCTGCTAAATGAGCCATTACGGAAGCTAACTTTTCACGATCATTCTCATCTTTTGCTAATACCCATGGTTGTGTTTCATCAATATATTTATTCGTACGACTAACCAATTGCCAAATAGATCCTAACGCTACAGAGAACTCCATATTCTCCATTGCTTCTTCTACTTTTTTCAAAGTATCTTGTGCAAACGCTACTAACGTTTCATCAAATTCTGTTACATTTGCTTTAAATGCAGGGATTTCTCCGTTAAAGTACTTATCAATCATAGCTACTATACGATTTAATAAATTACCTAAGTCATTTGCTAAGTCGAAATTAATACGCTCCACAAATCCTTCTGGTGTAAATACGCCATCAGATCCAAATGGAACTTCACGAAGTAAGTAATAACGTAATGCATCCAATCCATAACGATCGATTAATGTAACTGGATCTACTACGTTTCCTTTTGACTTACTCATCTTTCCATCCTTCATTAAAATCCAGCCATGAGCAAAGACTTTCTTTGGAAGAGGTAAATCTAATGCCATTAAAATTATCGGCCAATAAATTGTATGGAAACGAACGATTTCTTTCCCAACTAAATGCACATCTGCAGGCCAGAATTTTTTATATTTCTCTTCATTTGCTGTTCCATAACCTAACGCCGTAATATAGTTAGATAATGCGTCAACCCATACGTAAATAACGTGTTTTGGGTTACCAGGAACACGAACTCCCCAGTCAAATGAAGTACGAGAAACTGCTAAATCTTCTAATCCTGGTTTAATAAAATTATTAATCATTTCATTTTTACGAGACTCCGGCTGAATGAAATGTGGATTATCTTCATAGAACTTTAATAGTCTGTCGACATATTTACCCATTCTAAAGAAATAAGATTCTTCACGAACAAGTTCTACATCATGACCACTATCTGGACTTTTTCCTCCAACTACTTTGTCACCTTCCATAATTGGATCTACTAATTGGTGCTCTGTATAGAACGTCTCATCTTGTACAGAATACCAACCTTCATATTCATCAAGATAAATGTCACCTTGATCTACTAATTGCTTAAAGATTTTTTCGACAACATCTTTATGACGATCTTCAGTTGTACGAATAAAATCATCATAAGAAATATCCATCTTCTCCCAAAGCTCTTTAATTCCTGCAACAATATTATCAACATATGCCTGTGGCGTAATATTTAACTCTTCTGCTTTCTTTTGGATCTTCTGTCCATGCTCATCAGTTCCTGTTAAATAATGCACATTATATCCTTGCATACGCTTATATCGTGCCATTGCATCTCCTGCTACTGTCGTATAAGCATGTCCAATGTGTAATTTTCCACTTGGATAATAAATTGGGGTAGTAATATAAAAGGACTTATTTTCCTCTGTCATTGTTTTGGACCTCCCGAATAACCTCATATGTATTTATAAACAGTATATCAAAAACTCATATATAAAGTGAAACTTTAATCAGTGGGGTTTTTCTTCATCCCCACTGATTATTAGCCCACATCAATCGGGCTTTTACGAGCAGCCCGAATCTCACTTATCTTCTTTAAGCCAACCTAATTTTGAATTCTGGGTCTTAATGCTCGATATCTTTATCATCTATTGCTCATATTTCAAAAAAATATACAATCTCCACTTGGAATTTGTTATTTTTTTCTGAAAATATTGTAAATAATTGTGGAATTTCCTCTCAATCTATTATATATAAGAAATAAGAAATCTATAAATCTTTTTAAAAAATATAGAATTTAAGAATTGACGGAAATGTAAATGATTGGTATCATATGTCCATAGGGTATTTTGTCGAAAAATGACGAATCTAAAAATAGACTCGAAACTTATAAACTATTTATTTAGGAGGAAAAAAATTATGAAATCTACTGGTATTGTTCGTAAAGTTGATGAATTAGGTCGTGTAGTAATTCCAATCGAATTACGCCGTACTTTAGGTATTGCAGAAAAGGACGCTCTTGAAATCTATGTTGATGACGAAAAAATCATCTTAAAGAAATATAAACCAAACATGACTTGCCAAGTAACTGGTGAAGTATCTGACGGTAACCTTTCTTTAGCTGAAGGTAAAATCATCTTAAGCAAAGAAGGCGCTGAGCAAATCTTAAACGAACTTCAAGATTATATCGAAACAGCAAAATAAGCTTCTCAATTATGAGAAGCTTATTTTTTATCGACATGATAGATTTGATATACATCTCTTTTCGACAAATCTCGATCTTTAGCGACTGTTTTAATCGCTTCTTTTGAATTCATACCTTTTTCATTTATATAGTGTTCAATATGATCATATACTGAAAGAGATTCCCACCATTGTTCTTCTGGAGCAGGTTCTTCTGTTGAACCAGCTACTAAAATACAAAACTCACCACGTACTTCATTTTGCTTCGTCCACTCAATTGCTTCTTGAATTGTCCCTCGAATAAATTCCTCAAATTTTTTCGTTAACTCTCGACACAATACAATCTCTCTATTTCCCAACACTTCCTGCATCGAAATTAAAGTATCATCTAAACGATGAGGCGCTTCATAAAACATCATTGTAGTTTGTACATAACGAAGCTTTTCTAACTCCATCTTCCGTTCCTTTTTGTTTCTCTGCAAGAAACCATAGAAATAAAACTGCTTTGTTTCAAGACCGGATGCAATTAATGCTGTAAGGGCTGCATTTGCTCCAGGAAGCGGAATTACATGATATTGCTCAGCTACTGCCTCAACAACAATATCGTAACCCGGATCAGAAATACACGGCATACCAGCGTCACTAACAAGTGCTACATTCTTTCCATCCTCTAACCTCTCTAATATTCTCTTTCCACTTACTTCTTTATTATGCTCATGATAACTCGTGACAGGTGTTTCAATTTCAAAATAATTACAAAGTTTTTTCGTTTGTCTCGTATCTTCAGCAGCAATTAAATCAACTTCTTTTAAAATTCGGATTGCACGAAATGTCATATCTTCTAAATTTCCAATAGGAGTTGGTACTAAATATAAAACTCCCTTTTCATTTTGTTGAAAGCTTTTTTGTTGCCACATAGCGTTCTCCTTTTTGCATATATGCCTCTTTTTGTTTTCTCGTTAATTGCTTAAAGTAATACTCCGCTTGCATAGCTGTACGTTTATCATCATGGGTCTCTACATATTTTAAAACGACAGGAAGCCTGACGCGTGTATACTTAGCTCCTTTGCCGCTATTATGAGTCTGTATTCGTTTTTCTATATGGTTTGTATATCCAGCATAATAACTTCCATCAGAGCACTCTACCACATAAAAAAAATGCTTATTCTTCTCCATATAAAATTGAACGTATCTCCTTTGTATATTCGTTATTGTTCTCATATACAACGAGAGGTGGTAAAATTTTTAAATCTGCATTTCCATCCTTAATTCCTTCAATTAACAATGTATTTGCTTCTTTTCCAACCTTAGGATAAACAAATCGCACACGCTTTGGTTCAATTTTATATTTACGCATTAATGTGACAATGTCGAGTAATCGCCCTGGACGATGTACAAACGCCACTTTCCCACCTTGTTTTACTAACTGACTACTTGCAGATACAACATCTTCTAATGTACACATAATTTCATGACGAGCTATCGCTAAATGTTCATTCATATTTTTCTCTGAAGTTTGAGGTGTTTGAAAATATGGTGGATTACATGTAACAACATCATATTGATGACGTCCGAGTTTCTCTGGCATATCTTTCAAATCTCCATGTATGAGGTGAATTCTTTCTTCCAGCCCATTATATTGAACACTTCTTACTCCCATATCATATAAGCGTTCTTGAATTTCCACACCAGTAATCTTTCCTTTTGTTCTTGTACTTAATAGAAGGGGGACAACTGCGTTACCTGTACACAAATCAAGTAAATTCCCCTTTTGAATTGGTACCCATGCAAAATCTGCTAGTAAAACAGCATCTAAAGAAAAATTAAATACTGATGGGCTTTGTATAATCTTCATGTCTTGCGCTAATAAGTAATCTAAACGTTCATCTTCATATAAATTCATATACTGCTCCTTTTCTTACCCTTAACCTACCCTATTTCATGTATAAAAAATTACCTTTCCAATTATAATTGGAAAGGTAATTTCACTTTTTATTTAAGAATGACAGACAGAACAAACAATCTCCCTCTTTACGTACACTTCCATAATGTAGATTGCAAATATGAAAACCTTCTTGATACAGTCTCGCTAAATTGTCATAGCCTTCACCAATATCTGTCTTCGGCTTCACTTCTTTACGCTTTTGAGTTTTTTGTTTTTCTTTATTCTGCACTTCTTCAAAACGGTGTCGCAAATTGTTATTTTCCATTTTTATATGCTGGTTTTCTTCCAACAACTCTGCAAGATGCTGTTTTAACTCTCCCAACTGTTTGTATAAATGTCCAATTTGCTCTTCCATACTAGAAACCGATTCAAAAATATCTTTTTTCTCCACAAGCACCCACCTCATTAATCTGTGGTTTGACTCGAAACGACCCCTTTATTCACTAACTCATCTAACGTATATTCTACTATCCGTTCCTTGTCTACTAGTTCCACTTGAATTAATCTTTCTAAAATATTTAATCCGATCACACGGCCAGTACCATGCGGGGTTTGTATACGTTGATCTAAATCAGGAAGTTGTTCCTTTGCTGCCTCATATTCATCATTCTCATATTTTAAGCAACACATTAAGCGACCACATAAACCAGAGATTTTTGCAGGATTTAATGATAAATTTTGATCCTTTGCCATTTTAATGGATACAGGTTCAAAATCTCCTAAAAAAGTAGAACAACAAAGCATACGACCACATGGACCAATACCACCTAGCATCTTCGCTTCATCACGAACACCAATTTGTCTTAGTTCAATTCTTGTTCTAAAAATTGCCGCTAAGTCCTTCACTAGTTCGCGGAAATCAATCCGACCATCCGCAGTAAAATAGAAAATAATCTTATTACGATCGAATGTATACTCTACATCTACAAGTTTCATATCAAGATTATGCTCTACTACCTTTTGCTGACAGACTTGATATGCTTCTTTTGCAGCATGTTTGTTCTCTTCAACAATGGTACGATCATTTTCATTTGCAATACGAATAACCTTTTTTAGCGGTAATACAACGTCGTTTTCATCAACTTGCTTTTTGGTAATAACTACTTTTCCGTATTCAATACCTCTTACCGTTTCTACAATAACAAACTCATTTTCAGAGATATCGAACTGATTTGGATCAAAGTAATATACCTTTCCGGCCTTCTTAAAGCGAACACCTACTACATCATACAAAACGGTCATCCCTCCTGCAACCGCAACACTAACTGTTCGAACACAAGCTGCGCATTTACATTAGCGTTGATTCTATTTTTTGCCTCTAATATATTAAAGAGAGCTGATACAATGCGCTTCTGAGCATAGGAAAACGATTCAAACATCTCTTTCTGCTCATGAAAAACAAGACGATCTTCTTCTCCAAGTTGAACATATAGTAAATCCTTATAAATAAGGAGTAACATATCTAACCCTTGCTGTAATTGTTCTTTCTCTCCAAAGTGTTTTCCCCATTTTTCTTGTACAAAAAAAATAGAGGTTTTATCTTTTTCGAGCGCTTCACATAATTTTATCACTAAAGCTCGTGCTTGTGCAAACCATTCATCACTACATAAAGCTAAAGCTTCATCAAAACTATTTGTGAGTTGAGCAGCAAGTGTCGATAAAGATGCTGTAATACCTTCTTCCTGTAATCTTCTAATTAAAGATTCTGTAGGTAACGGTCTAAACGTAACAACTTGGCAACGAGATAAAATCGTATTTAAAATTTGATGACTTTGTTCAGTAAGTAAAATAGCGGTTGTATCACTACTTGGTTCTTCTAAAAATTTCAAAAGTGTATTTGCCGCATTTGCCGTCATACGATCTGCGTGCTCAATAATATATAATTTTTTATTTGCCTCTAATCCTGTTTTTGAAAACTCTTCTTGTAAATCATGAATTTGCTGCTTCTTAATAGATAATCCGTCTGGTTTTACAATATGTAAGTTAGGGTGGTTACCTGAATCAATTCGCTTACAATTTGTGCATACATGACAGGGCTCTACTCCATTCCGCTGAGAACAGAGGAAACTCTTTGCCATTTGAATTGCTGTCGCAAACTTTCCCGTACCTTTCCCTCCCTCTAACAAGTAAGCGTGGGATATACGCTCTTTTGCAATGCTATTCATCAACATTTTTACACCGATGGGTTGTATAGCAGAAAGCTGCTCCCACGTCTTCATCATAATGCATACCTCACTTATTTCATTCTTTCCTTCTATTATAACAATTTATCTTCTATAATCTGAACAACTTCTTCTATAAGTTTTTCCATCGGCTGATCAGCATTTACCAATACAATACGCTCCGAGAAACGTTCTACAACTTGTAAATACCCTTCGCGCACACGTTTATGGAAAGAGATATCTTCCATATCTAGTCGATTTACTTCACGTCCTGCGTCTTTTTCAATCCGAGCCAAGCCAACCTCAGGCTCAATGTCTAGATAAATTGTTAAACTAGGCATACAGTCCTCTGTTGCGAAACGATTTATTTCAAATACCTTATCCATACCCAATCCTCTTGCATAGCCTTGATATGCTAAAGAACTATCTATAAAACGATCACATAACACGAGATAGTTCTCATTAAGTGCTGGCATAACTTTTTCTACTAAATGTTGTCTGCGCGCAGCAGCATAAAGAAGCGCTTCTGTACGTGCTTCCATCATCGTATATTCTTGTTTATGTAAAATCGTCCTAATGTCCTCAGAAATTGCAATACCACCTGGTTCCCTTGTCGCCATTACCTTTTGTGCTTTTTGTTCAAAATATGGCAATAAGCTTTTAATTAACGTTGTTTTGCCTGAACCTTCTGGGCCTTCAATTGTTACAAATAATCCCTTCATCCTAAAACCTACTTTCTATATCATACACTTTCATATATTTCGTATTACCTTGAAAACGAGCTCCTGCTCTCTCTAAATACATAATTTGCTCTTTATGCTCTGAAGTAATTCTCTCTCCATACATAACCAATGGAATCCCAGGTGGATACGGAATCACCATTTCTGCCGCTATCATTCCAACAGCCTCTTCTATAGATACTATCCTTGTTCCATATCTTTCTAGTTGTTTATACGTATACGGCAACGGAGAGAATTCACCTTTATAAGTATAACGAATAGATTCCCTCTTGTCTTTCACGTCATAATGTTGCAATGCTACTCGGATCATCTCTATAACCTTCATATACCCCTCATTTGCTTGCAGGGGTAAAATAAATAGGACATTGTACGGATCAGCCATCTCTGTATATATACCGACCTTTTCAAATACGGACTGTAATTCGTACCCTGATAACTGACAACGAGTTTGTACGGTAACCTTTAACTCGTCTTGCAACGGATATTCTAAAATGGCGATTTGGGGAATAGAACGTAACCGTTCCTTAAATCTCCGTAAAAACTCAACAATTTCACCATGACCTTCTTCTTTTATACGCGCCATTGTAAAGCGTGCTATATCCAAGGAAGCCATAATTGGATACGATGGACTACTAGATTGTAGCATACTTAAATAAGTAGTAACCTTCTCTTCGTCTACTAAGTGACTATTTATATGTAAATAGGAACCCATTGTCATTGCGGGTAATGTCTTATGTGCAGAATGCACTACAATATCTGCACCATATGTTAACGCTGATTTCGGGAATGGTTCTCCTAAACAAAGATGTGCCCCATGTGCCTCATCTATCAAAACAGGAATTTCATGTGCATGAGCAAAAACGATGCTTGCCTCTAAATCCATCCCCATACCATAATAATTAGGATGCGTTAGAATGAGTGCTTTCGCATTTGGATATTTTCCAATTGCTTTCTTAATAATTTCATTACGAACTCCCACTGGTACATTATAAGTTTCATCAATCCATGGATCTAAAAAAATGGGATTTGCTCCCGCTAGTTTTAAACCATTAATAATTGATTTATGACAATTTCTTTGTACAAGAACAATATCATGTTCCCCACAACAAGACAAAATCATCGCTAAGTTCCCGACTGTTGAACCATTAATTAAAAAATAACTTTTCTTTGTATCATACACTTCAGCCAATAATTGTTGTGCCTCATCTATACATTCAAACGGACTATGCAAATCATCTAGTCCTGCTAACTCAGTTACATCAATAGATAGAATATCTTTAAACTCTCTTATTGCCTTCTGAGGGAAGTTTAAACCATTCTTATGACCTGGGACATGAAAGGATAACGGCCCTCTTTCTTTAAACTCGATTAACGCCTCATATAAAGGCATATGATTTTGATTCATCTACATCTCTTCCTTATTATTCATTCTCCATCTATTATACAGAACAAAAAAAATAATAGGCATATGCCTATTTAAAAATATGATACTTCTAATTTTCGAAGTTGCTTTAAATAATGTATATATTTCGGATCATCTGTCTCTGTATTCACCATATCCTTTTCACATTCATAACATATTAAATTATTATAAACATATATACCTTCTTTTCTTTTTGTCTCACAAACAATACAAACTTCACTTTGTAATTTCATAACCTTCCCTCCCTATTTAAGTGAACCTATTTTATACTTCTAATCCTTAACAATTTCCAGAAAAATATACACCCATCTCTTATATAATATGATTAACTCTTGGGCAACGTGTTTGTATTACCATTACTTCTTTCCCATTCTTTTTAACAATACAAAAAAACACAAGTCAAAAGACTTGTGTTTTTAGTTGCTTGGCGACGTCCTACTCTCACAGGGACAAGGTCCCAACTACCATCGGCGCTAGAGAGCTTAACTTCCGTGTTCGGTATGGGAACGGGTGTGACCTCTCTGCCATCATCACCAAACTATGAAGGCATATTCCTTCAAAACTAGATAACATTTGCTACATATTATATGGTTAAGTCCTCGATCTATTAGTATTCGTCAGCTCCACATGTCAC
>NZ_PCOB01000029.1:0-51700 GCF_002975115.1 Bacillus sp. MYb78 | reverse complement strand
CTCTTTAAATTGTGCTCTATAGTTTAAAATAATTAAAAATGATATAACGTTGTCGGAATGAAAAAAGTGGTATATAATAAATATTAACATTACTAGTAATTATTTTAGGTATTCCTAGAATAAAGGAGCGATACATATGAAAATTACTATTTATTTCGGAAGTCATGAAGATCAAGATGTTCGTACTATGGACTGTCATTTAGATGTAGAAGATACAGAAGAGATTGTTTCTGTATCATAATATAAATAGTTAGGGTAAACCCTATTCCTTACAGCGTTTAAGGCACCTTTTATAAGGTGTCTTTTTTGTTATATTTTCATCAAAAACCCTTTACTTTATAGCGTTTTAATAGTAAAATATAAATATACGAACAAACGTTCTTTTTATTTTAAACGTACATGAAGGGATGATTTTAACAATGGATCCATTAAAGCGCAGAGGAAGAAAAAAGCAAGCACCTATTATTTCAAATACAGGCTTTATCGGCTCTGTCTTTATTGATACATTGGAGTTACAAAAGAAATCCTATTATTTCGCTCGTAAAAAACTTCAAATTGTTCATCACGTACTAGATGGTCTCTCTGGAGCAACAAGTGCTTTATTTAAAGAACATAACATTTCAGCATACATGTCATGTGTGTATTTACATAAACAAAAGAAAATTGGTTTTGTTCTTTCAACGAAACCATTTGAACAAAGTGATGGCGTTGCTTATTTTGTAAATTATTTAATCGAAAAGAATTTTTATGGCGGCCATGATGAAGATGTAGAATATCAAGAAGTATTTAATACAGGTTTTATCGGTGTAGTATTCGCTGATTTATCTAGTATAGATCGCTTTAATTTCGAGTTTGAAATGGGTATGCTAACGAAATTAATGAAAGATATGATTATTCCAGTTAAAGAACTCTTTTTACGCCATAATGTACCGGCTTACATCTCCACTTCCCATTTAGAAGAACAAAACAAATTAGGTTTCGTTCTCTCTGTAAAGCCATATGACGAACGCGCTGAAGCAGATTTATATTTTGAAGCGTATTTAAAAGAACGCGGATTATTTATTGGTGATGAAGAAGATGATATTGATAAGATTGTCATTAGAAAAACCGCTGAATTACGATAAAAAAGCGCAGGATCAGCATCCTGCGCTTTTTAAGTTACGTTAAACACTATAATCTTTTGAATGAATTTCTAAATTTAACTTATTTGCTAAAATTTTATTCAAAGTAAAAAATACAATCCCCCCTGCAATGGGAAGCGTGTAGGCTGGAATGAAATTTAATAATAGTCCTGATATTGCAAGTGCTATTGGCTGCATTATTTTACCTAAGCTTAATCCAATACTAAGAACTCTTCCTCTATATTCTTCAGGAATCTCATTTTGCATGAAATACATTAAAGGAATATCAATTTGTGCTATCATAAATCCTAAAAAGAACATAATCATGCAATACGTAGTAACATATACCAAATTATTTACTACAATAGGTTTAAATAAAACAGGTATTCCTGAAACTATCATAAAAATCGCCAACATAAAACTTATTTTTTTCAATAGATAAGAATAAGAAAAACAATCAGTTATCTTTTTTACTAGTATTGCACCAACTATCATACCTATCGGGAAAGTCCCTTGAATCATACCAAATTGCTTAGAACTAAGATTAAGAACTGTGTTAATAATGTATGGCAACGGAACAGTTACAGCAAAGCCTAAAAAGAAATTAAGAGAAATTAAAATACTAAAAGTATTTTTTAAGCGTTTCCGCTCCAATAAATAAGAGTATCCCTCCTTTATATCTTCAATAAAATTAATTTCTCTAATTGAACATTCCTCATTTATGTTTTGCTCAAACAATTTAAAGTTAATAAACAATATGGAAATAGCCGAAAGGATAAATGAAATACCATTTATAATTATAAAAATTTTAATATCAAAGACTGCAAAAACAATCCCCCCTAACATAGGGCCTAGAATTAAAGATATAGAATCGATAATTTTACTTATAGAATTAATACTCATTAACCGCTCTTTAGTGACCATATTCGGTTTTACGGCCTCTAAACCTATTCCAAAAAAAGTTGTAAATACTGTCATAAGAAAGGTAGTAGTATAAATGATAAATAAGTTTAATCCATAATAGCTGCTTAATATATAAACAGTTATTAATAAGCATCCGCTTAGTAAATCCATACAAATAACCAGTTTCTTTTTATCAACCTTATCAGCAATGACACCGGCAAATGGATTCATAACAATCATTGGAATCGTTCCTAATATGAGCGAAATTGCAAAATTTAACGCAGATCCGGTTATTTGTAAAACATACAATCCTAATGCAAAACTATAAATAGAGCTACCAAATAGTGATACTGTTTTTGCAATTGAATATAAACAAATATTTCTTAGTTCTTGGTTTCTTTTTTTATTTTCTATATGTAATCGTAAACTTCCCATCACTTTTCCCCCTGCCTAACTTTGTGTTACGTACATTGTAAGTTCTTGGGTCAACCCAATAGCAATATGTACTATTTGAAAAGTTTTAAGGGAAAATAAATAAAAGATGGAGTTAACCCCATCTTTTTCCGAAAAATGAATATGTATAAATTTCTTCTCCTTGAACAAAGAAATCCTCGTACTTTCCGCCTCGTTTTAAATAATTTGAAGTACTTTCATCAATCGATTGAAACTGTAAATTTTGGATTTCTTTCGTTACTTTTGCAGATGTAAAATTCTCTCGGAGTCTAGGTGCAATTTGGCTATTTATGCTGAATTTATTAAATAAAATAAATGAACTTAATAAATAACAATTAGGTTTAAAAAGGTAATTTAATTCGCGTAATAAAAACTCCTCATGTTCAAAACTATAATTACTTGTACCTGATTGATCAATTACAATATCAGCAGAATAATTCTGAATAGGAATGTTTAGAAAGTCAGCACAGATAAATACAATATTTCTTTTCAAATTTCTTCTCTCAATTACATCTTTTAAAAGTAAAAGTTTATTCAAATCTCGATCAACAGCAATATATAAACACTCTACCGGTAGTTCTTCATAAATATTTCGTAAAAAGAACCCAATACCAGACCCTAAATCAAGTAGTATTTTTTCATTTAAATCTAATTGCATTAGTTTCTTTTTCGCCCATTCTCCTCCTCTTTGAACATTTTCCAAAAAAGCAGTATCCGTTTCATGGATATAATCTGAAATAGAATCTTCAAGTGATTTCCTCTTATACACCTCAAATAATTTTCCAGCTGTTAAAACTCCGGAAGTAATCGCGTATTCTTCACCACAATTACAAATTAATTTCCCCTCAACAATTTGATTTTTATTAATAATGCCATCTTCAAGAATTAAATTTCCGTTACACTTAACACATTTAAATAAATGAAGTACTTTTAAATCTACCCCTAAAATTGAACTCGAAATTTCAGTTTCTATAGATAAATTATTTAACGTTTTCTTTAATTTATCTTTTCGTTCCTTTAAGGTTTTTATCTCTTGTTCAATCTTTTCATATTTTACTTTAAATAAAGATTGATAAAAAATATCCTTTTCATAGTCTAAGGATTTCCCTAAATTTTTATAAAGAAACAGTTCTTTAATTTCATTCAAGCTAAACCCTATCCATTTGTACTCTAATATAAGTTCTATATCCTTTTGACAATACTCGTCAAAAAAATAGTGACTTCCTTTTTTCTCAGGAATAACGAGTCCGAGATCCATATAATGTCTAATCGTATCTACACTTACATTATTTACTTCTGCAAACTTACTGATTTTCATCCTAATCACTACCATTTATATATTTGTTTATACATACTTCTTTATTATTTTAAAAAATCCTTTCATCTCCCTATATAAAATTGTTTATATTATGAAAAAGATGTAATTAATTTTAGAGTTCCGCCACATATCCATCAAGCTAAGCTTATATAAGTTTAGCTACTCTTTTTAATCTTGAATTTTAAAAAAGAGTAGTAGGTAGTACGGTTATGTCTATATATCTAAAAAACTTAAAATTAAACTATGAGTTCATGGATAAATTAAAAACTGTGGCGTAAGTACGACAGTTTTTTTCCTTTTTCATTGGGTTGGAATATGTAAGGTTACGTACTTTAACTGTAGAGGACTAGTACTACCCGTTCATATTAATTTCATAGACGTTTAGGATATTGTTTTATGGGAAGTGTTCTTGCTATGAAATCGGGATTGTAAATATAGATGGACGTGATTCAAGTCAAAGAAAAGGCACTCCTTAGAGTGCCTTTTCTTTGACTATTTTATATGTGCGAACGCTTTCAAAATTATTGGATATAAATTGATGTACGCATTGTATTAAATGGTGCATTTATAGATGTCTTTTGGTACTCAAAAGTTCCTTGTTGGTGTCCAGAAGCATCCCATTTATAATACCAGCCAACGATTGGTCTTCCGCCAATTATAGTGGAATCAATACTTTTTACATTAGAACCATTCATTTTAGCAAATGGGTTTTGGCCATAGCCCATTTCTTTCGTTGTAATATATAAGTATTTTCCCCCGTGATTACGCGATGTGCTGAAGCTGTTCTGATTAATTGTTTCTACCCCGCCTAGCTCAGACTCTACTTGTACGACGTTTAGTGAAGTAAGTGGTGCTGCTGGTCCAGCTGAAGCTTCTGTTGCCATTCCTAATCCGACGAACGCTGTAATTGCTAACGATGAAATCCCTAGTGCTGCTTTTTTAAACATAAAAAACATCCCCTTCCATCTATTGTTTTCTCTTTCATTTTCAATATAATCCTAATAACCTTATATGTAAATAGATTGTAGCTGTATAAATATTAGTGCGAATATTCTATTATATATTTCTACAATTCTATTACTTAATATGAATGATTTACAGTGCAAAACGAAATACACACATGTCAAGTTTGTAGTGTTGACATAAAAATTGTAAACTGGCTTATGCCTCGTATTTATCATATTTTATATCCAATATTCCTAAGCTTCTGTATTCTAGAATGTTTTTACTACAACTATTCATTTTTTCTTTGCAGGAACAACTGTGATAACATCTCCTTTATCATTTAAAGTCAGAGAATGTAGAAATTATAGCTAGTTATTGATATGCTACCTACTACGTACTGGAGCGCAACCTATCTGATGGTGAATGATTCATGTGAAAAAGGAAACGCTACCAGTTCTATAGCACCTCCTTTTTATTTAATAAGTTAGACAGAAAGAATAGAAATAATGTTTTTCCTGTTTCACTATCCTTTTGTTTGTAAATGAACTGAGTTTTGAAAAACTATCCTATATAGTATGAATCGGGTATAGACATTAAATAATAGAATAGGGCACCTATTACTCCACAAGTAAAAATAGTAAATCCCATATTTCTTATGCCTTTAATTTTTGACCACAATCCAATAAATCCTGCTATTAACCCACTTAAAGAGAATAGTGAAAAGTTGGAAACGGGTGTAAGAAGAAATTCCGCATTAATCCCTGTCCCCCAACAAACAATAGGTAACACGACAAGGGTAAGACAAAGTAATCCCATTACACTTACAAGTAATTTAAGATATTTGATACCTGCAATAATTAAATAGATTCCACCTATAAATCCACATAACCAGTAAATTGGCATAAAGTAAATCCAAAGAAAATGCAAGATGATCATATGTAATTTCCTCCTATTTATTTTCGCTCATTGTAGTTCTGGTTATTTGATGTTCTGAATTCGTTGCTAATTTATTAAGTTGATTTAGCGTTTCTTCTAAATCAAACGAATTAAACCAACGGTAATCCTGTCTGTCTAGAATACGATAATGCTGACTAATTAGATTTTGTTGTAAGCGAAAGTTCCCTTTTTCTTGAATCTGCTTCCACCAGACTTTTCCTCCCAATGTTTTTTCTTTGAAGTTGTTAGTGCTATTGTGGGCCATTGTTTCGATTACTACTAATGGATCATCCCCAAGAGTATTCTGTAAAACTTCACTATCTCTAAACAATGCACAAATAGCAACAGTGTTGGTCCAACCTGCATTCGTTCTCCCTTTCTCAATTTGAACAAGCGTTTTTTTTGATATGCCGAGAACTTCAGCCATTTTATCTTGTGTATATCTTTTTTCAGTGCGTATTAACTTTATTTTCATTGAAATAAGTTCAATTGCATGCTCCTTATTCACTTTACTTCCCCCTCAAAAGTAACTAATGTGTTATTTAGTGTAATTTTAAACTTTAATCAATTCATTTTCAACTCAATCCTCCTTAAATCTTGTAAGAAATAATTGGATAAGTCATAAAAAAGGCATTCCACAGTTATCTATGAGAAGATAGCTCGACCATCGATTTCTAACCTCGATGGAGATATGTCGAGATCACATTTCATTTTAATTAAATAAAAAACCCGTAAATAATTCACGGGTTTTACTTTAATAACTAATTGCTATTGTACCTTCACCTGCATGAACCGCAAATGAAATTGGTAATGGATATAATTTGAAATCCATTTCAGGGAATGCTTGTCTAATATCTGCAATCCATTCCTCGGCTCCATCTTTATCATTAGCATGGAACATGTGAAGTACTTTTGGTAATTCTTTTTCAAGTTCATTTTTAATATATTCTCGACATTTTTGGATTTTACGAACTTTCTTTTCAAGTAAAAGCTCTCCACCTTTTACTTCTAATATTAAGTTAACACTTAATAAACTTCCAAGTAAAAATTGAATGCCCTTTACACGACCACTTGCATAAAGGCCTTTTAAACTTTTCGGGAATACGTGGAAAGGTCTTCTTTTTTCATCTACTAATGTTTTGTGTATATCTTGTAAAGTCATACCATCATTGTATAACGATTTCGCTTTTCTAATTAGTTCATCCATTGGATAACTTGTTGTTTCACTGTCTAATACCGTTAATGGAAAACCTGCCATTTCTGCAGCTAGCTTCATATTTTGATAGGTTCCACTTACTTTTCCGCTAATAGCAACTGCAAATCCTTCTTCATATTCTTCTTTGCATTTCGTAAATAACTCTACCATTTCCCCAATATTAGGTTGTGAAGTAGTGACTGTTTTACCTTCGTTTAACGCATTATAAACACGTTCACGTACACCTTCTTCACAATCTTTGTACGACATTCCATCAATAATAACTTCGATTGGGATAACAAAGTTATCTCCTTCTGTTTTAAAATTCGCAGTTGTACTATCAGTAATCCAAGCAACACGCTTCATGTTGTTCCTCCCTTAATTCAATTCCTCTTTTCTAATTTTTCTATATATTTATGTTATAAAAAGAGAATATCCCTGTAATAGTAACAGGACTTTATTGTTTTGGCTATAGTAGATGTATATTAAATGTGACTATTTCTTGTCTATTTCACAAATAAAAAAGAAAATCAAGGAATTTGCTCGATTTTCTTCTTATCATATACTATTTAAAAGTTTCATTATCTAAAATTACAACATAATCATTCGTTAATCTTCCAGCTTCTTTTGTATAACTAACAAGCCTTTGTATATTATCACAGCAAATTTTTGCTCCCCATACGAGTAACGGTACGCCAATAAAATCGATATGGAACCTTCTAGAAAACAGCCCACCGAAAGTCATTGGTAAAGGCACTGTTGGTGATGTGTTAGAAAATATAATCTTTTCATGGCTTTGATAATGTTTTTGCAAGATTTCTCCTAAATGCTTCATCGCTGGTACAACAACTTTTGATGCGCCACATCCAATCGTATATACAGGATGACCATGTTCATCGATTCCATGAAAAATAATTTTTCCCATATCTTCTGTTTTCAATTTATTAAAGTAATCTACATTCAAAATTTCTTCTTTCGTTAACTTACGATCCGTTGGTAATTTATTTAAATGATACGCTGCAGCAAGTGAAGTTGTATGAGTACCGCCGAAGTCTGTGTAAATGTATATCATATTATCATCCCTTGTTGTAAAAGTTCAATGTTAATTAGTATTACCGTTCTTAGCAATGTTAAACAAGGGGTGAATGCATTTACGTTTTTTGTGTTAATTCATTATATTTTTTCCAAATATAATAACGTCTACTAATCACAGTGCCTAATGTAATACATAAAAAGGCATTTGTTACAACCATTAATGTCTGGTGCGTACTACCAGAAAACATACTTTGTTTAATCATAATTTTTGCTCCTAAAATAACAAGAAGGATTATTGTACTTACCCAATTTCCTTTTCGGAGTACATGACCTGTTTTACTATCAAATCGAAATGTTAAAGCTCTTCCCCGTATAATCCCTAGACCTAAGCCAATTCCAAGCATTACAACAAACAGTAGTCCTTGCAGCAAAGTTATTTGTCCCATATGAATAATGGACTGGATTGTTACAAAGCACAACAAAGCCGGAATGAGCCAAATACGGTTTATTTTCACTTTTCGTTCTTTACTTTGCATCAAAACAATAATAAGAACAACAAGTAAAATATCCATTTAGAATCCTCCTATAAACTTGTTTATCTTTAAAAAATATATTCTCCTCTTTTCATTCCATACTTGAAATACGATAGCTACTTTTAAGTGTAAGTTGGAAAATGTGATTTCTCATCAGTCTTAAGCATTATTTATAAAAATAAAAAGACGTACTTTTTACTCGTACGCCTTTAATAACTCGTTTAAACTCCTATTTATCAACTAATTCCACACCTTTAGAATTAGTTTTACCCAACACTCGAATGTTAAATTTATTAATGGCTTTTAAAAAGATAATATAAATACAATATCCAATAATAGAACCTATAACATTACAGATCACATCATCAATATCAGTAATTCGTCCTACTCCACTAAATAAAGACTGAATTAATTGTAGCAATTCGATACTAACTGATATAGTAAATCCTAATAAAATAGTATTTTTGAACTTTTTATATTTATCCCATAAAATTGGTGCTAAAAATCCTAAAGGCATTAATAATAAAATATTCCCGCCTACATTTCTTACAATAAGACCAATCATAAATAGGGCATCCCCATCATAAGCACTACCAATTTGATTGATGTCTTTAATAATTGATGCAAATGGTATTATATTGACCGAGCGATTCAGATTTTCAATATTAGAAGGAAAACCGATTGGTAAAGGGAATAAAGTTACTGCAACAACCATACAAATGTAGACCACGAATAAAAAACTTATTATTTCTTTCCACCAAATCATATGTTTTTTATTTTTGGTACCAATTAATATTCCACGTACAATTAAATAACAAATAACCCCTAAAATAATAAACAAACTACCGTTGATCATATACAAATTGTTAACACATCCTTTCATATGAATTAATAATTTAAATTTACAATTATATAGTAATGTTTTTTAATTTAAAAATCCATATAAACATATGTAATTGTGCGGAATTACAAAAACCCCTTATTTAATAAATAAAGGGTTCCTCGTTAACTAAAATATTTTTCAGAACAGAAACAATCATAAACCCGTTTAAATTATTTTCGTATCTCTTCTTTTATATCCATATAATTAAAAAGCTCTTTCTATTTCTGTCATTAATTTTTCAGGTCCTGCCCCTTTATTCGATGGAATAACTAAAGTGATTCCTAATTCTGGATATATGGCCGAGCGAAAACTGACGCCTGGATCATATCCCATTACATGATATTTGAATACCTTGTTTTCTCGTGTTTCAATCCATACTCCATATCCGTAAGACTGTTTATCATTTACATGAATGTGGGGAGTTAAAAGTAACTTTGTATATTCCTTTCCTAAAATTTCATTATTAAATAGTGCCGCCCAAAATTTCAACATGTCTGGTGCAGTAACATATGCACCTCCATCAGCCCCTCCTTTTATTGGTATAGAGTAAGCGTTTGTTCTCCAATTTTGGTTGGTTTCGTCCTTTATATATCCTAGAGCTGTATGTCTTGGTAATTTATCTAACGAAAAATAGCCAGAATCATTCATGCCAATCGAATTAAAAATGTTTGTTTCTATATACTCCGTAAATTTAAGTCCCGTCTGTTCTTCTATTATTAATCCAAGTATGATAAAACCTGCGTTGTTGTAGTGAAACTTACTCCCAGGTGCAAACATCATATTACTGTTTTGGAATAATGGTAAAAAGTCTTTTAAGCTCTTTAATAGATACATAGGTGTTTGTTTCCAAAGATCCTCGAAGTTATCCATAATACTTTCATCAAAATAATCTGGTATACCAGAGCTATGCGTTAGTAGTTGATGTATTGTAATATCTTCATCGAAGTTTGGAAGTTTTATCTCTAGACAATCCTTTAATTTTGTATGAAAAGAAATAATACCTTTTTCAACAAGTTGACAAATTCCAATTGTAGTGAAAATTTTACATCCTGAGGCAATGCCGAATCTTGTTTGTATCGTATTGTTTATACATTCACTTTTGTTTGCGTAACCCATTGCTTTTTCATAGATTAAGTCTTTTTCTTTTTTTACTAAAACTACCCCAGAGAAATCTATTTTCTTTTGTATTTCTTTTACAATTTTATTAATTTCATCTTTTGTTTTTATCACGACAACCACCCTTGTCTTTCGGTATTGTTCTTTACCCTTATTAATTTTTCCATATAAAGGGGAAAGAACCCTTTTATTAAATACGATAAATTGTTAATGAGAACACAAAGTTCATTTCGAATGTATTCCGCTATTTGTGGGCAGTAGGACCCCCATCTCAAAATTCAGCGAAAGCAAAGAAGTTAAGTGGGGACCCTGCTGCCCGTAAAAGCCCGATTGGTGAGGGCTGATAATCAGTGGGGGATGCCCCCCTCATTAAAGTTTCACTTTATTGATTCAGTAGAATACAACTTAGATTGTGATGGGAATAAAGTAAACACACACAAGACGATAGTAATAAATAACATGATCAATGAACCTACAATAACTACCAGTTGTATAGAAATGAACTGAGTCGCAACACCAGATAATATTGTAATAAAGATTGTTACTAACGCAATAACAAGTCCATATATACTTCCGATCCGTCCCATTATATGAACGGGAACGTTATTTTGGTAAAACGTATAAAAGCCTGTATTTGCATATGCCATAGAGAAAGATAAAATAAAGAATCCAATAGCAGCTATTAAAAATATATTTGAAAAAGCATAAATTAAATAACCAATTGCGATGAATAATGATCCTATTCCAATTAGAAATGAAGGTGCTAATTTCTTTGACAAAATTGTATTTGTTATGGCACCTAAAATAAATCCTGCACCAGCTATACTAACTAGAAAACCATATTCACTATCTGTTAGTAGTAATACCTCTTTCGCAAACGATAGTTCAAGTGAATCAGTAGCGGTTGCTAATACGAACATACTTTGAAATAAGAAATACACACATACGACATACACATGTTTTCTACTAAAATTTATAACAGTGTTCCAATCTTTTTTTAATACTGTAAGAGATAATGTATTACTTGTTGTATCCGAAGCTTCTTTCTTATCAAGATTAGGTAAAAGTAATGTAATTAATCCTGATAAGAGAAATGCTATAGCATTCATATATATAGCAAACTCTGGTGTACCTGCAATTAATAATCCCCCCGCTACTGCTGGTCCAATTAGTGATGCACCAGATCCTATTAAACTGCGTAGTGAGTTGAAACGTTGTCTTTGCTCTACTGGAATTAATTTCGTCATATACGTCATAGCAGTTGGCTCATAAATTGCACTGGCCATACTTATAAAGAATACGAATACATAAACAATCCAAAGTGACGGAAGTAAAGGTAAAATAGCGATAAATAACGCACGATATATATCGAGGTGAATCATTAATTTCCGTTTATTTAAACGATCAATCATACTCCCAGACCAAGCGTTTGTAAATAAAGTGGCTAATGGTTTTATTACATATAAAGTAGCAACAGCTAAGGCTGAGCCACCCATATTATAGACAAGTACATTCAGTGCTATTAAGTAAATCCATGCCCCTAAATTCGCAATACCAACTCCGGACAATAGTAATAAAGGATATTTCCAATCTTTAAGTAAATTTTTCATTTTTGGCCCCCGCTTTCAAAATTGTTTTACAACAATAAAAAAATCCCACCCCCAAGATTTTTAATCTTAGGGACGAGATTTATCATCGCGGTGCCACCCTAGTTTGTTAATATGTCACCATACTAACCTTATCAGGTACTGCATTCTAATTCATGCTTATACCATAGCTCTATAACGGGAGATCCCGTCACACCATCCCCTAATAATAGGTTCCGATGTGCTGCTCAGAGGCTTGGTTCAATAAAGAATTTTTACTCCTTTTCAGCTACATGGAGCTCTCTGTGAAAAATTCATTTTATTTACTCTTCTCTTCACTGCATTTATTTTTTCCATATTATCACATGTACATTTAACTGTAAATAAAAAATAATCAGACATTTAACAACTTGTCATTTATTATTTTTTCTAAAAATTACGGCGCGTGAAATTACTCGCAACTCTAAAGAAAGAGCTATTTGCATACAGCTCCTTCCAAATGCCTGGATTAATTCGTATTCGCCTCTGTTAACGGTTGTAACGGCGGTTCTAATTCTAGTTCTAGTATATCTCCTTCTTGTAAATCTTGTCCTTTTTCAATACTTTGACTCGTTACATAACCCGTACCAGAAGTTTTCAAATCTAATTTCAAAAGTTTAGAGAAATACATAACATCACGCATGGACCACCCTTTTACATTTGGCATTTGTGCGTTATTCCCTAATAAAAATATACGATCACCTTCACTCATTACCTCGCCAGACTGTGGATATTGTTTTATTATTTTTCCTTCTCCTAAAATTACCGGCTGTAGCTTCTCTTTTTCTACACTTTTCTCTATTGTATCCATCGATTGATTTACATAATTTTGTACTTTTAATTGAGATTGTTTCGCTGCATCAGCTATTTGTTTTTCTGTATACGGTTTCACCTTTAAATATTCAAGGCTGTTTTTTATAACAGGTTTAAATATTTCAGCAAGAGGCTGAGCTCCATACTCATCTCCTTTTAACTTTGGCTGCTTAATAGCTAAGTATACGATTAACTCCGGATCATCAATTGGAGCCATTCCTAAAAAGGAGAAAATGTAATTCTCTTTCCCTTCCATATATCGGCCGTTTTCAGGATTCGGGATTTGTGCTGTTCCTGTCTTACCTCCAATTGGATAACCATCTACTTTATACATTGTACCAGTTCCTTTTGAAGATGTTATAACACGCTCCATTAAGCTTCTAACCTTGTCCGCTGTTTCTTTTTTTATCGGATTCCCAATTTCTTTCGGTTGATTTTCCATAATAACTTCTTTGTTTGTTGGATTTACAACTTTATCAACGATATATGGTTGCATCATTTTCCCGTCATTTGCTATAGCGGTAGCCGCTTGGATTAATTGAATCGGAGTTACTGTAGAACCTTGACCGAAAGAAGTTGTAACCTGTTGAATTTGCGTATTTAATAATAAAGTATTTTTCCTTTCTCCAGGTAAATCTATCCCTGTTTTTTGATTGAATCCAAATTTATTCATATATTGCTTAAATTTATTTGGTTTCAGTAACTGATCTTCTAAAATAGAAAAAGCTACGTTTGATGACCTTTCAAATCCTTCATCAAATGTAATTGATCCCCATCCAAATCCACCATTATGGTCTTTTATATCAGATGAACCAACAGAATATTTTCCAGATTGAAAATATTCTTTTCCGTTATATACACCTTCATTAATGGCAGCTGCTAGCGTAAAAACTTTCATTGTTGAACCTGGCTCGTATGCATTTGCAATCGGATCATTTAAAAAGTATTCGATATCACCTATATTAGGATTGTAACTAGGTTTACTAGACATCGCTAAAACTTTACCGGTTTTTGGATCAGCAATAATTCCAATTAACATAGAAGGATCATAATGTTCTTGCGCTTTGTTCATCGCTTCTTCTAAAAAACTATTAATTTGTTTATCAAGCGTTAAATATACGTTATTCCCATTTTTAGCTGGTTCTACTTTACCTATATCATTTGTAAGCGGAATTCCCCTTCGTGTACCCACATATTCTATATTCCCGTTTGTAGAGCGCAAATATTTATCCAAACTCTTTTCCAGTCCAAACTTTCCTTCCGTATTCCCTTTATCATCTGGTCTAGCAAAACCAAGTATATAGGATGCGAAGTCTTCATTCGGATACACTCTTGCTTTTTCCGACATAAAAGATACACCTGGTATTTTTAAATTATTAATTTTTTCTTTCGTTTCCCTAGATAAATTCCGACCAATTTTTCCAATTTCAACTTGTGTACGCCCTTCATGAAAGTTTTTTAATACTTCTTCTTTATCAATTCCAAGCGCATCGGCTAATTGTTGTGCGGTTTCATCTTTATTTTTCACTTTATCTTTTCCTTTTAAATTCACAACAACTCGATACGTTGTAGAATCTTGTACTAACACCTTTCCGCTTTGATCATAGATAGTGCCACGATTCGCTTCTAAAACACCTTTTTTATTATGTTGTTCATTCGCGAGATCCTTTACATTCACATTATGCACGACTCCTACTGCCTGAATATAGAATATACGCAAAATCATAATAAGAAACAAAACAATAAAAGCAATCATCATATATCGAGCGCCTTTATTCGTTTGGAGTTTTTGCATACTTATCTCCTCTCTTTTGGAATGGATTCGTACGAAGATCCGTTTTAAAATTTGTAGTTTTTGTTTGCGATACTATATGTTTCGAAGTTTTCTTTTTAATTCCTTTAAAACAATGCAAAACTAACTGTTGTTATTTTGTGTCATTATTTTATATATTTTAAATACGGTGCGTGAAATTTCAGAATATTAATTAGTACAACTTGATTACAGAGCACTCTAAACTCTTTTCGTATTTCCTATAAAAAAATTCCCCTCTGGATGTCCAAAGGGGAATTTTTTTAGGAAAATTATGCGATATGGTTATATTTCGCTAAGAAAGGAATTCGTCTCGCTACTAATGCATACATTTTGAATACAAGTTTCGCTATTGGTTCAAACATACGTGTACTTTGCATTACTAAAGCGCTCGTAATAAGTGTTAAGAATGCTGCACCAAGTATATCTAAAGGATAATGAACACCTACGTACATACGTGATATACCGACTAGTACTGCCCATAATAGCGCGATATATTTCAGTTTTTCTCCTCTAAGAATAAATACGAAGGCGATTGAAAATACAAGTACAGAATGATCACTAACGAATGATGAATCTGCTGCATGTGGTACTAATTGATGTACATCATGTGATACGAATGGACGCGGATGGTAATATACCGCGTGTATAAGAACATTTACTAATAATGCAATAATAACCGAAAGCGTCGTATATAAAACTGTATATTGTTTTCTAATTGCCTTTTCTTTCTTTCCATTATTAAACCATAAGATAAACATAAATAGAACGGCTACGTATGCAGCGCTATTTGTAATAGCAATCATTAACGTATCTAATAGTTTGGATGAATCAGCAAAATTATTAAACCACTGAAATACTGTGTAATTCATTAAACTCTCTCCTTACATACAAGTGTTCTTGATTTACACAGTATACAATACCATTATGAAAATAGGCTTAAACTTTTTTCATCTAATTCTCATTTTACTATTACTCATGTGACAATTATAAAACAAATTTTATACGCTATTTATGTATAAAGCCGGTAAGCCTTTATAATAAGGCGGTTCGTATTTTTTTCATATTTGAAATACATAACATGTTCATTTAAATATACTAATTGTAAAATCATATTTTTTAATTCATTTGAAGTACAATATTTCCGAATTGTTCCCCATGTTCCATACGGCTTAGTGCTCGAATTGCTTCTTCTAACGAGTAAACCTTATCAATAATTGGTTTAATTTGATATTTTTCAATAAACTTTATCATCTCATTAAATTCCTCACGGCTACCCATGGATGTTCCCATAATATCAATTTGATTATAAAATAATGCGCGTAATGGTAATTCAATTTTATCTCCTGAGCTTGCACCAAAATTCACGATTCTTCCATTTGGTTTTAATACATCAAAATATTTCAAGAAAGTTGCCGGGCCTATACTATCTATTATTAAATCTACTTTTTCACCTTGTAAGCTCTCTTCCCAATTTCCGGTACTATTAAAAGAAATATCTGCACCATATTTTTCAGCAAGTTCCCTTTTATTCTCTACCCTTGAAGTAACACTCACTTTTGCGCCGATTGCTTTCGCGAATAACATGGCAAATGTAGCTACACCACCTCCTATTCCCGGAATTAAAACATGTTCACCGCACTTCAATCTACCCTTTGTAAAAAGTGCTCTATATGCTGTTAATGCGGATAAAGATAAAACACCTGATTCTTCCCAAGTAAGATATGCCGGCTTTTCTACTACATTTTCAGCCGGTACAATTACATATTCAGCAAACGTTCCATCTTTCGGTCCACCTAGCACTTCCGGTAACTCCGGTACTTCAGTAGCATGTTCCCATCCAATACTAGGATTAATAATAACTTCTGTATGTAGTGTAATATTTGAAACTCCTTCTCCTATTTCTGTAACAATTCCTGAGCCATCTGACCCTATTACTAATGGTAGATCCATTTCTTTTCTATTGTTTATAATAAATAAATCCCTATGATTTAACCCTGCAGCTTTTAACTTTATTTTTACTTCACTTGCATTAGGACTTATCTCAGGTGAAAATTTATATTCTAACCCCTCTAATCCTTTTTCATATTGATGTACAATAGCTTTCATTGCTTAATACCCCCTTAATATTTCCAATGTACTAGAAATATCAAAATAAATAAAATAGTTTGCCTCCATTAATTAGAAATTATATATTTTGTCATGAAAAAAACAAAAAATCCTCTCCCTATAAAAAGTATAGGAAGAGGTTTCAAAACTAGTTAGATAAGAATCTATAAATTTATTGAATTCTAGCCAATTCTAATATTTTCCGAATAAATGGCGCTTTTGCCTTTGTATATGAAACACGATCAAAAGCATATGTAATAGCAAGCCTCTCTTTTAATTCTCTATATTCTTTACGTGCCCATTCATGGCTTATTAGAAAGTCACGAAATAAAATATTGTTTCTCCACTCATCACTATTATAAATATAAATATGCAAATGATGAGTACCCGCTCTCCATTTTCCCTTTCTAAAAAAACGCCAATTGGTTGCATCTTTTGGAACAAACTCATATCCAATTTCCGATAGAATTTCAATCCAGTTTTCAGTAATTTGTAAGTCTGTTACGCCAATCATCATATCAATAAGAGGTTTAGCTCCTAATCCTTCTACTGCTGTGCTTCCTATATGTTCAACAGCAATTATTTCTTGTCCTAACAAGGAACAGAATTTCTCTTTTTCTTTTATATACTCTTCAACCCAGTCTTTTTGATATGCTTTAATAACAATTTGTTGATCCATTGTATTCACCTCTTTATAAGTGTTTATCATTATATTTATAAAATTTTATATTATTAGCATAGGATTTCCATAAAATATGTCGAATAGTGGAATGTACAACATAATTATATTAAATGTGAGGTAATCTATGAAAGATAATTCCGTGGAAATTCAGTTAAATAACGTAACATTCCAATTAAAAGAATATCATAATTTTGATTGGCTTATTAAATTAGGAACCGTATTTGCAGTTTTTGACCAGCAAGACTCAGGTAATATAAGTTTTGGTGTAGAAAAAGATGAGCATAAGAAATTTATCAAATACGCAGGAGCACAAACAATTGCATTTGAAGGAACAACGGGTCACGCTATTAAAAGGCTAAAAAATTCAGTTACTATCTATGAAGATTTAAAACATGAATCGCTCATAAGACTAATTGATCATTTTCCAGCTCAATCTGGATATGTATTAATTTTCGATTGGTTTGATGGTGAATGTCTTCATTCGCATTGGAGTTTCCCACCTCCTGAGAAATATAAAAATCCAAACTCTCCATTTTATAAATTTAGACATTTATCTGCTATAGAACGAATTCATTCCTTACATTCCCTTTTTTCTTTCCATACTTATGTAGAAAAGAAAAACTATGTAGCAATAGATTTTTATGACGGTAGTATTTTATATAATTTTAATACAAACGAAACAAAAATTTGTGATATAGATTTATACAGTAAGAAACCTTACATAAATAAAATGGGCCGGCTATGGGGTTCCTCCCGTTTTATGTCACCAGAGGAATTTGAACTAAACGCAACAATTGATGAAAGAACAAATGTATTTAATATGGGAGCAATGGCTTTCTCACTTTTAGGCGGTGAAAAAGATCGTTCTTTTATAAAATGGGAAGCAAGTAAGGAATTATATGAGGTAGCGTATCGTGCTGTAAATAAAGATCGCGCAGAACGGTATGCATCAGTTACAGAATTCTACGAAGCGTGGTTAAAAGCAGCTAACGCAGAAAAGATATAACCCTAAATTATTAAAAGAAATATAGAGTTTATACTATACTTGTTTTGTTTTCTTTGCTATTGCAAACTTCAAAAAAGCTGCAAGTAGGAGGAGGAGCGGTATTCCCTGAATAAAGAGACATCCTCCAAAAAAATCAAGCGTAGTGCTATATGGAGAGTCTGTTGCCATCACACCTATAAATAAAGCCATTGGACTTGTGAGTAGATTTATCCCTAAACAGATCATTATCAATGATAGATTTTTAGCCTTAATTTTTGATGAACCGGACAAGAAAAATAAAAATATCGCAGTACCAAATATAAGAAACAGTGTTACATAAAAACTTACCATAATATCCCTCCATGAATCTAATTGTACCATTAGAAAGGACAAATTTGAATAAATAGGATATTTATGTAAGTCAGATATAGTGTCTCTTTATCAGTGGCAAGAAAAAAGTGGATCCCTACTCTCTCACAAGGAATCCACTCTTTCTATTTCTACAACTCTATTTATATACGTTCCTCTTTTTGTCCTTATGAGAACTGCCATCACTAGATCATTAACATAATTATCTTTAGCGGAAGTTAAAGGTTTTTATTTTCTTGCTCAATTAAAGCACCTGTTAGTTAAAGATTATGGATAATTAATTTGAAAGTTTTTTATCTAAATACACCTTTTCTTTTGGAAAGCCAATCTTCTAAGGCATCTTCGTGTAGTTTTGTGAATAATTTTGGTATTTGGTCTATTGGGAAGTATTTTAAATCCAAAGTCTCAATACCATCTACAGTAAGTTCTCCACCAATTGGCTTACATTGAAAACAATGAGTGATAGTCTGAGCTTTATCTCCGTTCGGAAACTCACCAGAATATTTAGAATAGACACCTATAAGATGTTCAACTTCAACATTTAATCCTGTCTCCTCAAATATTTCTCGTTTAGCGGTTTCTTCAAGAGATTCTCCAAGTTCCATAGCACCACCTGGAAGACCCCATTCATTTCTATCTCCCCGTTTTTGTAAAAGAATTTCATTTCGTTCGTTATAAACAATACCTCCAGCAAAATTAAGAAATATTAAATCATGTCCTACTTTTCCCCGGATATAACGAATGTAGTCCTTATTTGTAGTCATAAATTCCCTCCTAATTTATATATAAAATACAAATTAATTATATATAAAGATAGAAGAAAATAGTAACAAAAATGATAATATTCCTTATTCTCATAAGGGATTTGCCCTTTACTTTTTATCAATCTATGCGTTTATTAACCATTTCTATTCTAATACCTTCATTTCCTAAATCCCCTTTCAAAATAAAGAGAACACCATTTCTTAAAACAATTTTATCGCAGTTCTAAAAATTGGTGTCCTCTAGTTTTCTAGCCGGACTATATTCTATTTTCAAGCCCATTTCTATCTCCCCATGAATAAAACTCAACGTTCTGTTTATACTACAACTACATCTAGAGACACATCACTGTTTAGAGCGGCTAGGTTTTGTTAGCTGCTCTTTTGTGTTTTACACAAATAAAATCAATAACTCAGCATATAATATCTATGTAGCTAGACTATTACCTCTGTATCGAGCAGTTAGGCTGGGCTAAATGCTCTTTTATTTATGACAAAATAAAACTTTTAAACAGAATTACTTTCATATAACATTTTCAATCTCGCTTACACTATAACTGTAACTTTAAGTTACACATCTATTACTTATAGGGCCTAATTTTCTTTTGTGTAACAATTGGTTAGCTCATAAAGTTAACCAATTTGTTGCGTTAAATATTTTTTATTTCTCAATACTTAATACCTGGAATTAATTCTAATTTATTGGTATTAAACTATTGACATTGATTTTCCTCATATGCAATTTTTGAAAAGGCCTTTTCTCTCATATCAGGCTCTTTTATTTATTAAAAAAAGATTATTTTATATAGATTACTATAAGCATCCATAAAGCCAAAGCACCAATGATAGCGAGTACTATACGTGTTGATAGTATCCTTACTTCAAAGTCTGTTTTCTTGGAGGGTTCAGGATATGCAATTATGTAAATTCCCTTTAATAATGCAAGCCATGCAATAACCGTTAGGAATCCCTGCCAGTTGAATCCCCATACATTATGTAGAATTACAGTACCTAATCCTAGGAAAATTGATAGAAAACCATACATAATACCAAACCCTCTGTCTTCAACCACTAATTTTTTTAAGTCACGTAGCACCGATGGACGGACGAAAAGTATTCCCGATACGATAACCGTCATCCATCCCCAGAACAGCCCTGAAAAAGTACTAGTTTCCATTATTATTTCACTCCCCTCAATTATATTTATATTTCAGATATTCCTTCCTTTAGAACAATTCCAGCACTTTTCACATTTATAATAACTAACTATCCCCATCTTACCAGTTTTAAAATCTTCATTGTCATGACTATTAATAAGTTTATATCAATGTATACATTTAGGTTCTTTTAATTTATCCAACCAATTTCCTAACATAAATTAATTCCTTTCCTCTCGAAGATATTCTTTCTATTCCCAACCTCTTAAGGAAACATTGGAAAATATCTCCAATTATTGTAACGTGGTGGCTTGTTTTTCTTTAAACAAAAGAATTATTTTGTTTAAAAATTCATTCTAATTTATAACCACTATATTTTTCTTATATTTTCCATTAAAATTTAATAGAAATATTTTGATAACAAAGGAGCAACCTATGAAGCATAATATAAATCTACGGTCTTTTATTTTTTCATTCGTTTGCATTGCTTTTTTTTCTTTTATATCTTGAAGTATGCACACCTGAAATGAATGCGTCGTTTATAAATATCGTTTATTTTCACCCTTTATTTTTTGTACTCATTTTTTCAATAGGAACTTTTTTTGCTGGTATTAAAGGATTCTCTAAAGCAGGTAATTGGATAGCAATGCTTAGAAGCATAGTAACAGTTCTGCTAACATTGTTATTATCATTGTTTTTAACACTAACTTTAATCGTTGGTTATGCATTAAGTTAAACGTAATTCTTCACGAATAAAACTAAATATTACGTCAATACTATATATGACATTAGATTTTCTCCTTGTTCCCCCTTGGAGATGAGCAGTTAGCTTTTGCTAACTGCTCTTATTTTCTACAATTGGTTTCATTTACCTGATGTATTTAACGTAATATTAAGTTACGATATAAACGAATAAAATATATTTGGCAGTTATACCATTACCCTAGGAAACTAGGGTTTTGATTTCTATAAAATGAAATTTTTATTGTAATTACTCACCCATAGTTTTATATTTTTCAAACATTTCATTCTTCCGGAGAGTATTTACTAGCTGCCTTATCGTTAATTCCGTTCTTCCTACTGCTAAAGCAATTCCCTTCACCTTTCCGAATCCATAATACTTACATATGTAGGCTAATTCTTTCGTTGTATGCGGCTTCTTATGATTCGGATCGTAATCAGGATGATACTTCATTCGGCCCTGCGCATCATATTGAACTTCCACCCTGATCACATTCCTTTCAAATGAAGTTTTTATTAAGCTACTTGATAAGCTTTACAAACCCATGATTCATCTTCGTCTGCATCATCCGCAAAGAATATTTCTACCTTCAATTTGAAATCATTCTCCATTACGGCCGTCGCCTCAAATACTCTGCTTATATGGTCAAATTGCTTGATATCCTCGTCCTCAACCATTCCGAATTCTTCTCGGAGACTATCGTAGAATTTTTCTACTGCACTTTCTAAATCATACTGACTTTTATATGTTTGTTCGTGAATTAACTGGACCTCCATTTTCATTCTCCTTTTCTAATAAAATAGCGTTTTTGTTTAGTTTCACTCTAAAAGTAAAATTTTCATTTTTTCATTCAACCAAGTTCATAACATATTCTTTTCCCCCGATAAAATAATGATTAGGTGTCCCATGCGCATTTTATTCATTGGAAATAATACCTTTCACGTACTTACGTATTAGAAACTTCATTTCTGCTTCTTCTCCACTAGCAATTTTGTTCACTTTTTTGATACATTTATGAAACATTCACATGTTATCTTCAATATGTTCTATTCTTTTTGAAAAACCATGTGAGAATACCAAAATAAGAAGCCCTAGAGCCTTAACTCTAGGGCTTCTTGTTTTCAAATAAGGATTTTGCTAAAAAACTACACATTTATTAAGAACATGCATAAAATATAATGTGGTATTCTTTTTCAATATTAATGTTTATCCGAGAGCGCCTTGAATGGCGCTCTTTAATTTCCAAATAACATTTTTAGATAATTACGAGAGCGGATTTTATTATGTTGTACAAGCACTACTTTACTTTATTAAATAGACTATATAGATATCTAAAAGAAGGGAGCTTTAAATTCATATGGCTGATTACTTTTATAAAGATGGTAAAAAATATTATAAAAACCAATCACATTCCAACAATCAAAAAAATAACTGTTTTATTGAAACTCATACGATAGCTGGTTCTGCAGAAAATGCAAATGGAAATATACCTGTGTCAGTTTTCCTTGAAACCACCGCTCCACAAACTGTATTTGAGGATTTTACAAACAATCATAATAAAACATTAATTCAGTTATTCGTTGTCGGTATGAGTGCACCCGTTCAAGTAACTATTCTAACAAGAAGATCTAGCGTACCAATTACTACTACATTACAACCTGTTCAAACAAAAATATTTCAAGTTGAAGATTTTCAAAGTGTTACTCTTACAAAGCAGGAAGGTTCTACTAGTGTAGTTAGTTTATTTGTTCAAAAAACATTTTGTATATGCTGTAACGATAATAACGATTCATGTGATGAATATTACCACGAATGTAATTGATATATTAAATCACCAGAAAAACCCTTTATATAAAGGGTTCTTTTCCTTTTACTCCCCTCATTTTCCCGTTTTTTATTATGTTTCCTAACTTACAGTAATGTCCTTAAAAAAAATTTCATATATATTTATCAAACGCACTTTAAAATCCCAGAGTTTCAAATAATTTCAAAAGTCGACTGACCAACAATATTCGACTTATCTTTAAAAACTTATTAAAAATAACTTAGATACAAAAAGGCTACGTTTTATATAAGATAAAAAATTATCTTACGCAAAGGAGCTTGATTATTTGTGAATTACCAAAATGATAACAACTCTAACATTCACAAACCTTGTTCTTGTCCATCTCCCACGGCTAACAGTTTAAATGTTGTTCAAACTACCCCATCAATAGTTTCTGTAAACTCTGCGATTCCACTAGATACCGTGGTAAATTCTAATGGTACGGCAATCTCATTCACACCACCAACAACTGTTTTACTTGAAGGTGGAAGAACCTATTTGGCAATCTATGAAGTGCAAGTTATTATTCAAACAGGAGGTAATTCGGCAGGTATAACTATGTATCTGAATAATAATCCAATCATTGGCTCAGGTACTTCTCTAGGATATACTGCAGGATTCACTTCTGTATCAGCACCCGCAATTTTCACTACACCTCCAGGTATAACAAGTACTCTTACTGTTAATGTAGGACCATATTCTAATACATTGAATACGTTGGGCTTAACTCTTGCTGTTGTAGCATTAACATAATAAAATGTAAAACTCTCTAAAATGATTTTATTTGTCCCTTAACTGTCTATTGGGCTAGCCTCTAAGAACTCCCCATAACTACATATAGAAAAAGTACATTATTTGGTTCGATAGTACTAGGTGACTCGGCTAGCACAATTGTTGAGTCACCTATTTTTTTATAATAAAATAACGCTTTTAATTTTATTTCCATGAATACAGCAAAAAAAGAGGCCCTATGGCTCTTTTTTTATTCCTTAATAACAATCTAAATATGATAAAATATATCCATCACTCATATGTCCAAATATGTAATTTTCATAGCACCAAAATTACAACTAGACTTATATATAAATAAAAAAAGCACTCATTATGAGTGCTTTTTAAAGGTTATAACCTATCCATTTTTATCCTAACGATGTATTAATTAAATACCATGCTTGTTTTACTTTGACAGATTGATAAGCAACATAACCTACTACATTTGGGTTACCAGGGCCATTATATAAAGGTTGTTTAGATTCTATTTCTAGTTGAGCAGCATTTGAATTTAATCTATCTTTAAGAAAAAGTGCATCTCCATTATAGCCAACCCATTTTTCTCCTAAAGATGTATCAATTAAATACCATGCTTGTTCTACTGTAACAGTTTGCCAGGCAACATAACCTACTACATTTGGATTACCAGGACCATTATATAAAGGTTGTTTAGATTCTATTTCTAGTTGAGCAGCATTTGAATTTAATCTATCTTTAAGAAAAAGTGCATCTCCATTATAGCCAACCCATTTTTCTCCTAAAGATGTATCAATTAAATACCATGCTTGTTCTACTGTAACAGTTTGCCAGGCAACATAACCTACTACATTTGGATTACCAGGACCATTATATAAAGGTTGTTTAGATCCAACATAATTCAATAATTGAGATCCGCCGCTTGTATAAAGATCCGCTTTATGATTTCCGTAAGCCATAACTTTTGAAGAATTGATAGACATAAATGCGAATGCTAGTACAAAAAACACTACAAAAACCTTTTTCATTTTCTTTCCCCCTTGCATTATTTTATATTTCCATTTTTTATATCACTTAATTTTCAGTATATTGTAAATATAAAATTAGCAGTAACTTACATATCATATCCTATAACTGAATTTGTTCATATATGGTAAAATATATCCATCGCTCATATGTCCAACTATGCAATTTTCAAAATAGCAACATTACAACTAGACTTATACAACATAATTCAAAACAAAATGAAGGAGTGTTTTAAGTGAAAGGACATATTCGAAAAAGAGGAAATAAGTACTTAGTGTGTTTCTGGTTATAAGACAAAAAAGAAGCAGTAAAAAATGTGACGAAAAAGATTACGGATTTAAATGAAGGGACTTTTGTGGAGCCGTCTAAGCTTACTTTAAAAGACTATCTCGTTCAGTGGCTAGAAATTAAAAGGATGAGTTTAGAAAAGAATACCTACGTTTCTTATAATAGCAACATAACCCACCATGTTTTACCGAACATGCAGAAAGAAGTAGTAAAAAGTTTTGGTAAAAGTATCTTTGAATAGCTAATGTTTGCATTTTATAAAAAAAGCTAAATAAATCTTGTATGAACAAGGTTTATACATCCTAACACATGTTATCATGTATAATACATATGTTAAGTAAATTCAGAATAACGAGGCAAATATTATGGACTTTGTTTATATTAATCAAAACGTATTAAATAATCTTCTATACATTTTATGTAGTATATTTGTTTTTTATTTCATATATGATAGCAAGCATTATTTGAAAAAATACAAAATATTACTGATTACCCTTTGTTCTAGTATCCCGCTTATTTTATGTATGCGATACCCTATCTATATGGATGAAAGTTGTATTCATGATTTAAGACAAATTCCGGTCATAATAGGTACGCTTTATGGTGGATTCCCTGTCGGTATCATATTGTTTACAATTTTATTAATTACAAGATTTTTATTTTATGGCTTTAACATGCTGACAGTCGTTGTTTACGGAATAATGTTCATCGTTACAGCACTCGCATCTTCAAAATTTAATACATATAATAGAAAGCTTAAAGTAGCTTTTTCCATGTTTTTAACCTTTTTCCTAGCAATATTTACAACTGTAATTGTATTAACTTTATCAGATTTTGAAGTGAATAATTTGTATATTATTTATTTCATGGTATTACCGACTACTTTAATGTTATTTATTGTTTATATAAATGAAGTTATAAAAGATGCTGTATTAATGCGCTCTAAATTAATTAAAATGGAAAAAATGGAGATTGTTAGCCAACTCGCTGCAAGTATATCGCACGAAGTAAGGAATCCCTTAACGGTTGTAAAAGGATTTACACAGCTTTTAAAAACACCAAATTTAACTGCTGAATCAAGAGACGAATATATTAAACATATACTTGAAGAGTTAAATCGTGCCCAAGAAATTATCGATGATTACTTAACGTTTGCCAAACCTTCTCCAGAAAAATTAGATCAAATTTCAGTAAAACAAGAGTTAAATCGAGTTATTAATATGATATTGCCATTGTGTAATATGAATACGATACATATTACACAGGATTTTTCTGAGGCAACCATTGTTGGTAATAAACAACACTTTCAACAATGTTTTTTAAACTTAATAAAAAACAGTATTGAAGCAATGCCTAATGGTGGTACCTTAAATATTTCCTCATCTATCAATAATAGTAAAGTTGAAATACGAATTGAAGATAGCGGAGTTGGAATGTCACAGGAGCAAATACATCGATTCGGTGAACCGTATTTTAGTACAAAAACAAAAGGCACCGGTTTAGGTACGATGGTTGCTGTTAAGATTATTGAGACGATGCATGGAAGTTTAAAAATCCGGAGTATCGTTAGTAAAGGAACGACTTTAACGATTACGTTCCCGAAATATAATAAGAATACGCATTAAAACAAATAAAAAAGGAGCATAGTCGCTCCTTTTTTATTTGTTTCGATACATAAGTATCTTCAATGTTTTTTTAGTTTACATTTGTGAAGACTAATTAAAAATTAGTATCCTCCGCCCCAGCAGCTGCATCCTACAATTATTAATAGAATGAATAACACAACTAGTAAAGCAAAACCTCCACCAAAACCACAAGAACCACCGTAACTCATATTTTCTCCTCCTTTTGGTTTGAAAACTAATAGGTAGTTGATCATTTTAACTGGTTCGTATTATACATTATGTATATATCCCTTTTTTGAGCATGTCTACATAAAAATAAGTAAAAGCACTCGTTTAAAGAGTGCTTTAAAATGGATACCAAAAGTTTTGAAATACGTTTAATTTTAAATATACCGCAGCAATGAATATGAAAACACCGGCAAATAAAATGATAAAATCTTCACGTTTCACCTTACTTGTATAAAACCATGTACGTTTATCCTTCTTTCCAAATCCTCTTAGATCCATTGCATTTGACACCGTATCTATTCTTTCTAGAGAATGAATGATTAGTGGCCAGAAAATTAAAACACGGTTCTTCATACGAACCCATAAACTTGCTTCTCCTTTTTCAAAAGCCACTCCTCTCGCTTCTTGCGCGTGTTTAATAATTTTATACTCAGACTGGATGTCAGGAATATAACGAAGTGCAATATTTACTGCATATGTAATCTTATAATGAATACCAAGTTTACTCAAACTACTTACAAATTCGCTTGGATCTGTCGTGTATATAAAAAGAAGTGTAAATGGTAATAACGTAAAATACTTTAATGAAAGTGTAGCTGCATAAAATAATGTTTCATATGTAATCGTTGCATATCCAACATGTAAAAACGCGGTATATGATTCAGTTAATTCAGATCCATGAGTTGGTGTAATCAATAAAATCATGACAGAGTTTAATAAACTAAATGTAAATATGACACTAAAAACAATTAAAATTTTACGAAATGGAATTTTAGCAATGCTGAGTCCGATACATCCAATAATAAATAGTATTAGCAACACCCGAAAATCAAAAAACAAAAAAGTAAGCATCATACAAAAAATAAATAAAAACAATTTCACTACCCCATCCATACGATGAAAATATGTACTATGCACCTTCCTCCCTCCTATTACTATCTAAATAAAGTTCCATAAATTTTTCCGGACATGCAATCCCACTAAATTTAACAAGCTTGGTTAAAGAACTCTCTCTTAAGTTAGCTATTTGTAACGTTTCTTGATCACCAAATACATTAGACACTGTATTATCCGCAATAATTTTCCCTTCATGTAGAACTACTGCACGGTCTGCATATTCTAGTGCGAGATTCATATCGTGAGTGATAAAAACAAATGAAATTCCCTTTTTAGCTAGTTTTTTAATAAAAGACATAAATTGTTTATAGTGATAATAATCTTGTCCCGCTGTCGGTTCATCCAATATGATAAGTTTAGGATTTGTTGTTAATACAGATGCGATTGTTAATCTCTTTTTTTGCCCATAGCTTAGTGCTTGAATTGGCCAATTACGAAATGGATATAAACCACAAATTTTTAAAGTTCCTTCTACTCTATTCTTAATTTCTTCCTTAGAAAAATTATGTAATGTTAATGTAAATGAAACTTCTTCAAAAACAGTAGGCTGTGTGATCATATGATTTGGATTTTGCATCACGTAAGATATGATTTTCCCACGTTTACGAATAGACCAAGAACTAATATTTTCACCTTCTAACAAGATTTTCCCATTTTTTATTTTGTTTATGCCTATAAGACTATGAGCTAATGTGGATTTCCCTGCTCCATTATGTCCCAACAGTGCCACAATTTCTCCTTCATATATTGAAAGGTTTACATTTTCTAATACTTTTTGTTTATTAGGGTATGAAAATGATAAATTCTCCACTTTAAGTAATTCCTTGTTTTTAGTATTACCTTTTAATATGACTTGTTTCTCCATCCACTCTTTTAGAACGTTGCCTACCTTTTCTTTTTGAAGGTTTTCCATTGGATATATTACGTCATTATTACGATCAAAATGTAATCTCTTTAATGCTTCGATGTAAATAGGCTCTCTTAAGCCAATACGTGGCAATATATTTGACGCTAAGATTTCTTTTGGTGTTCCTATCCCAATGACTTTACCTTCATCAATTAATATAACTTTGTCTAAATCCAGTTTTAAAATTTCTTCTATCCTATGTTCGATAATAACAATCGTTTTATTATATTGCTCATGTATATCTTTCATAAGTTCTATCGTATGTACGGCGCTTAGTGGATCTAAGTTCGCTAACGGTTCATCGAACAATAATATATCCGCATTTGTTGTTAATAAACCAGCAAGAGAAACTGTTTGCTTTTGACCTCCTGATAATTCATGTGGACTTTGTTTATGAAACGTATGCATCTTCACCTTTCTTAATGAGTCCGAAACAATCTTTTTCATGTCATCTTGCTTTACACATTCATTTTCTAAATAAAAAGCTACATCTTCTTCTACTGTCAGACCAATAAATTGAGCATCTTGATCTTGCAAAATTGTTCCTACCTGCTTACTTTGTTCAAAAATACTTCCTTCCCTCGGATCTTTACCGGCAATTAAAACGTTACCTGTACTAGTCCCTTCGTAAGAAAATGGGATTAGCCCATTTATACAATGAGCTAATGTCGACTTTCCTGAACCACTTCGTCCAGCAATTAGTACTTTTTCCCCAGGGTATATATGAAAGGTAATATCACTTAAAGTAGGCTGCGCAGCATGCCCATATTGAAAGGTAAATTGTTCAAACGAAATAATTGGTTGCATGTTAACATCCCTACTTTTCAATTTTTAAATGTGTATGTTTCTTATTAGATTTGGCCAAGCCAATTGTAAGTGGCAATCCAAGTACTAAGAAAACGATAACATCGGAAATTGTTGCTCCTAATACTTGTATAACAATTTTGTCAAATGGTTCTCCCATCACAATAATATCGAATGCCCCAGCAAATATAATAGCAATGACAATACCAACTAGCCCAGTAATTGCTAAATAAGAAATATCCCCCTTGTTAAACGACCCGTTTTTCACACTAAAGCCAACTCTTTTTTGAATAAGACCCATTGAAAAACCAATAATACCTGAACTAATAACCCAGCCCCACCAAATACCCCAGCCAGCAATCGTATCTGTTACGGTATGACCGATAAGTCCGATTAAGAGTCCTGCCACTGGACCAAATAATGCTCCAAAAACAGTTAATATAGCTAATGCTGGTTTGATAAATGTATTCGGTGCAATAGAAAATCCCCAAAGTCCTAATATCCCGTATAATGCTGCTCCAATACCGATTGCTACTACTAACTTTGTTGATAATTTGTTCATGACAATTCCCCTCTCATATTAGTCAACTTTTATTACTCTATATTTAATTTAAAAATGAATTATGCATCGACACTCCCTTTCTATACAACAAAAAAATGACCTCTTACATAAGAGGTCATTTTCTTTCACGTTCAAGAATCCTCTTATCTTTCAAAAAACACATCGTGTCCTCTGCGGAATTAGCACCTTCCTATAAAATTGCATAGGGGTTGCTGAGGTTTCTTAGGGCCGTTCCCTCCACCTCTCTGGATAAGTATTAATTTGTAATTCGTATTATGGCACTAAAGAATGTAAATTTCAACACTTTTCTTACTATTTTTATTTTTTTGTTAAACGGATCATTTAAATCATTGTATTCTTATCGGAATTATGAAATAATAAATTCAAAATCGTTTCGGGAGGAATGCATTATGAAAGTTATTGGTTTGATTGGAGGATTAAGTTGGGAATCTACATCATTATACTATAAACATATTAATACACTTACACTCTCTCAATACGATCAAAATGCAAAGTTAGTTTTATATAGTATGGATTTTGGTGAAGTAACTAATTTATTACAAAACCATCAATATGAAGAAGTGAAAAATGAACTAGTTACAGTTGCAAAGAAAGTTGAAAAATCTGGGGCTGAATGTTTATTAATGTGTTCAAATACCGTACATCTATTTGCCGAGGAAGTAGAACAAGCAATATCTATCCCGCTTCTTCACATTGGTGATGTAAGTGCTAAAGAAATGGTAGAACAGAATATAAAACGTATCGGACTATTAGGAACAAAACAAACGATGGAGCAAGATTTCTATAAATCACGATTAGCGAAATATAACATTGAGACAATTATCCCAAATGACGAGGAAAGAACTTTTATCCACCATGTCATATTAGATGAATTAAGTAGAGGGATCATTTCAGAAACATCTAAAGAAAAGTTATTACAAATTACAAAATCATTAATTCAAAACGGCGCTGAAGGTATATTATTAGGCTGTACTGAAATACCTTTACTCATCTCCCAAAATGATCTCACTGTTCCCGTTTTTGATACTGCTTTTTTACATGCAAATACTGCTGTGCAATTTGCTGGATAAGAATCTACAAGCATAAAGGTGAGAACCTCTATGCTTGTATAAAGTTATGACTATTTATCCTGCTATTTGCGGACAATAAAACCCCCATCAATTAAAATTTCACTTATTTAAAAGAGATTCAATAACTATAATTGCTTCTTTTGAACCACCACATTCTATAAAGCTATCATTCAGTTTTCTTATACCATTTTTATACTTTTCATTTGAAAGAACATCTATTACAGCCTCTTTTAAAGTGTGCACATTAACATGTTCTTTCAATAGTCTATGTGCCGCTTCAAGCTCAGTTAATCTTTGCGCTATCATAGGCTGATCTTTATCATGCGGTATTATTACAAATGGGACATTATAATGAATGGCATCGTGTACGCTATTCATACCACCATGTGTAATAAAAACATCTGCTTCATTTAATATTTCTGATTGAGGTACGTATGGAGCAATTATAAAATTATCTGGCGCTTGCTTTATTTTTGAAATATCATTTCTATCACCAATTGCCATTACAACTATCCCATCAAAATCTGAAAAAGTATCAATACAAGTATTAAAGAATGATTCGAGTCCTTCAAGCAGTGTTCCCATTGAAATGTAAATAACTTTCTTCTCTTTAAGTGATTCCAGTGGAAACTTTATATTTGTTTTACGCTTTGAAATGCTCGGTCCAATAAAAATGTTATTTTCTCCGAACGATTCGCTATTAGGTTGGAAATAACGACTTGTGTATACGAAACAAACATCACCCTTATTATTCATAAATTGAAGATTATTCTTTGGTTTTACTCCAAATTTATGTTCCATCTGATTTAGTAATTTTTCAGAGATCTCCTCTGGTTGGAATGGTATATCTGCATTTGGATGAAAAGGTAATGTCTTCAAAAACTCTGAAGGAATTAAAAATATAGGTGAGGAAACTACACCTGGAACTTGTAAATACTCCTTTACTAACTCTCCCGCGCCAAATATATCATAAATTACGAAATCAAAATTTATACTTTCACATAATTGTTTCGTAATTTCTAATATATATAAAGAAGTTTGAACATGCACATGAAAGAAAGCATTTAACCCAGATGAGGTTTCAGCATCAATAGAAATCTCCTTTAATAGATCCGGGTGAGTATGTACAGTAGCTCCTAAATCTTCAATTCTATCCTTAAAGTTTGCCGTTGTAATATAATGTACGTGATCCCCTCGTTCAGTAAAGGCTTTTACTAAATTTAATGTAGGGTTTACATGTCCCTCTGCTGGAAAATTAACCACTAAAATATTTAGCACTTATTCCTCACTCCTTATATTTCACTGTTTTAATTAAGCATACTGTTATTTGTACAAGTAATCTTCCCCTAATAGTCCTAATATGCTTGCTACATTATATTGATAAATAATTTTCAGTCATCAACATAAAAAAAGCATCTACCTATGTAGATGCCTAACCGTGATAAGGAGTGTTCTGTGAGGTTAGAACAAGCTTTTCTGCTTGTCCTATGCTATTAATATATGATTGATTTTATAAAACGTGAATAGTTAATAGAATTATTTTATCCATTTTATATGATCAAATGGATAAAATACCATTTCTACTTTACCTATTATATTTGACTCATCAATAAGTCCAAGTGTATTCCTACTATCTTTACTATGATTACGATTATCACCTAACACAAATAATTTATGCGTAGGAACTTTTATTTCTCTAAAATTTGAAAAACGATTGGATACTTGTGACATATCTAAATTTATATACGACTCATCACGCTTTTTACCGTTAATAAATACCTCATCCTTTTTTAGTTGTATATTATCCCCCGATAATCCAATAATTCGTTTCACATAGTAAGTAGGCTCGTCTTCTTTTTTATAATGACAACATCTCCATGATGAAAAGACGATAAACAGACGTTTACCTTATTAACAAGTATATAATCTTTTTCATTCAAAGTAGGTTGCATCGAAATTCCTTCTACCATACAAAATAAAAAGGACTTATTAATAAAAATAACCCCTATTATAATTAATATGTAGCTACATATGTTCCTCCAATATTTTAGAATAAACAGCTTCATATATACCTCATTTCTAATCTATCCCCAGATAAAAACGCCTCTAGTTCACATGAATGCTAGAGACGTTTCGTCCATTTTAATTCTCTTTAGAGGTATCTGTTTTTGGCGCTTCACCAGTTAATCGCTTATTTTTCAAATCAAAATAAGCATCTAAAACTTCTTTTCCAATATCGGAGTTAATGCCCGATTTATCATTTTCAACCCACGGTACTACAACAGAAAATGCTACTTCTGGATCATCATATGGCGCATATCCAGCTAATGTTAAGTTATAACATTCTCTACGATCGCCTTTCGCATTTCGCCCAATTTCATTTTCTCCACCATATACAGTTTGTGCGGTCCCTGTTTTACCAGCTGGTTTATATGGTGCTTTTTGGAACGCTCTTACTCCCGTTCCATCTCCTTCTTGAAATACTTTTCTAAATCCTTCTTTTACTTGATTAATATATTCTTGTTTCATATCGATTCTATTTAAAACAACGGGTTCTATTGATTGTACTACTTTACCAACCTCATCTTTTTGAACGGTTTGTTCTCTAATCTCTTGAACAATTTGTGGTTTCATTCGATACCCTCCATTTGCGATAGTCGAAATATATTGTGCAAGCTGAAGTGGTGTATACGTATCATATTGTCCAATAGAATAATCTAATAAGAAACCAGGCTGATTATCTTTTCTTCCAATTTGTCCTGCAGTTTCATTTGGTAAATCAATACCAGTTTGTACGCCTAGTCCAAATTGCCTGAAATAATACCTCATTTTATCAAAATATTCTTGTTTAATATCTAGCGAACTATTTTTTACATAATCCACGCCAGCAATTTTCAATGCTATATTAAACATATAAACGTTTGAAGAAACTTGTAACGCTCTTAGATCGTCTATATCACCAAAATTTTTCCAAGACTTCTTTTCCTTGGTTCCTTTAAACTTCATAGGTGCATCATAAAAATGTGTTCCAGGAGTTATTGCATTTGTTTCAAACCCTGTTAACACTGTCGCACCTTTAACCGTTGATCCAAGCTCATATGAACTTGTCAGCGTGCCTAAAGCATAATCTTCTACTTCCATTTTCCCATCTTTTTCTACAAGCCTTTTCCCAGCCATTGATAATACTTGGCCATTTTTCGGATTCATCATCACTACGAAAGCACGGTCTAACATTGATTCTGATCCTATATATTGTTTTAATATTTTTTCTATGCTCTCCTCTACTTTTTTTTGCAATTCCATATCTATTGTTAAAGTTAAATTTTTACCGCTTTTCCCTTCAGTAACAGTTTCCGTTCTAATAGTATTTCCTTGTTTATCAGCAATGCTTCTTACTTCTTTTTTTGTACCATGAAGTACATCTTCGTATTGCTGTTCGATATAACTTTTGCCGACCCTATCATTTCGGCTATAATCACGCACTAAATAATAATCTAATCGTTCACGTGGCAATCCTTCATCAGCATTTGAAACGTTACCAAGGACAGAACGGAATAATCCATCATTTACATAGATTCTCTCCCAATCAACTGATGCGTCTACTCCTGGAAGGTTCGCTAAATTTTCACTAATCACCGCATATTCCTGTTCACTAACGTCCTTTTTAATAATTTGAGGTGCCATTTGAAAACCTGAGGTCATTTTACTTTTAATAGCTAACACTTCTATATCTTTAGCCGTTAGTTCTTGAAGATTTTTATCTGTAACGCGTTTCCTTTTTAAATCTTCTATTTTTTTGTCTAGCTCTTTTCCGGTAATATCCTTATCTCGGAACTTATCTATTTCTTTTTTTGATACTAAGTCTTGAGCAAGTTCTGGATTTAATTGCATCCAAAAGTCTTTCTTATCAGTCTCAGTTAACTTATCTATATCTTCTTGTGGCATTTCAATAATATCTGCAAGTTGTCTTGCTGATTTTAATATTTCTTCTTGTTTTACACCTTTCACCTTTGTATATGTAATCGTACGTAAAGACTTATTATCAACTACTGGATTTCCTTCACGATCAAATATTTTCCCACGTGGTACAGAAAGGCCCACGGTTGCATTTTCTCTCTTCTCTACTTCATTTTTATATGTTTCTCCATCAAAAATTTGCACTTTCCCTAACTGAATAATAATGCCAGAAAATAATAAAAATACACAAAGGAATAAAATATTTAACCGGAGAGGTACTACTCTACCACTTTTCTTCTCTTGCTTTTTCACCTTGTCATAATCTCCTCCTTACAATATTTCAAATAATAATCACATTTCTATATTAAAAGTAATGTACAATTTCTATACATTGCTTTGTACAAATATTAATATAATGTTTAAAACTTAATAGAAATTAAAACAAAGGTAAAGAAAAGGTAAAGTTTACTAAATTAAATATAAAAAATACCCAATAACAAAAAGCTTAGTTTTCACTAATCGCTTTGTTATTGGGTATTAATTGATTTAAGAATTACTACTAGTGCGTATTGGTATACATTTGTCGTCACAATTAGAAAGAGATTGTTTACTTAGTACTTTCGGTAAGTAAATAGTTACTGTTGTCCCGACACCAACCTCACTCATGATACTAATTGTCCCTTGATGACTTTCAATAATTTTATAACTTAACATTAATCCAATACCAGTCCCTTTTTCTTTCGTACTATAAAAAGGTTCACCTAATCTCTTAATTCTTTCTTCAGGTATTCCTATTCCTTCATCTATTACATGAATGATGACACCATCATCATTTATTTCTTTTATGTGAATTGAAATTTCCCCACCATTTGGCATAGCTTCGATTGAATTTTGCAAAATATTAATAAATACTTGTTTCAATTGATTTTCTGAGCATTCAATAATTATATCTTTGTCATCCGTAAATAGTTCAACTTGAATATTTGTCATAATTGCTTTTGTATTCATTAACGATACGACATTTTTAAAAATTTGATAAATATTTTTCTTTTCTGTATTTATTTCATCTGTTTTAGCAATTGACAGAAATTCTTGCAGGATCGCTTCTATCCTTTCAATTTCAGAAAGCATAAGATCAAAATATCTTTCTTGATCTTCTTTATTAATTTGGAATAACTGTATAAAACCTTTAATTACAGTTAAAGGATTTCTTACTTCATGAGCTACGCCAGCTGCTAATTGACCAATTGCTGCAAGCGTATCTGATTTGTTTAACAATTCTTCTGTCTTTTTTCGCTCTGTAATGTCGCGTACAATAATCATAATTTTATCACGTAATAATGGTAAGCACCTAGCTTCAAAGAAATCAATACTTCCATTAAGTGTGAGTGGATATTCTACAATTACATTCGTTCCTTTTTCCTTCACTTGATTAATGGCTTCCTGAAACTGCTGTGCTACTGAAGATGGTAATACTTCGTAAAACTTTTTTCCCATAAAAGCTTCTGCGGGTACGTAAAACTTCGTAGGAGATCCTGCCTTGTAATCAATAATCGTGCCATCATCTTCTGTTAAGAAACATAAATCTGGTAAAGCTTTAAAAATTAATTCCAGTTCAGATGTTTGTTGTTTTAACTGCTCTTCTATCGCTTTTAAATGCGTAATATCTACACCAACAGCCCAATAACTATATCCTGTTACAGGAAACTGTTCTGAGATATTCGACCACATTATTGTTTTGATTTCACCATTTTTACATGTTAAGTGCATTTCCCAATCTCTGAAATTTTTTCCACAAGTTAAAAATTTCTTTTGTATTTGATGGCGATAATTATGATCAGGATACAATAATTGCAGTGCATTTGGATTTCCAATTATTTCTTCAGCGGTATAACCTGTTACGATTTCGCATTCTCGGTTCCACAAAACAAAATCTCCATTATAATCAAGCGCATCGACCATAACAGGCATGTTTTGTAAAATCGTATGTAGTTCCTCCTCTTTCCGAGAAAGCAACGTTGTATTTTTACTTTGAAATACTTTTATTGCACCATCTAAAATTAAACTTGAGAGCATTTCAAAGTATTTTTGACAACTGAAAATTTCACTTTTTTTGGACCATACAACAAAAGATCCTAAATGTTGATTGTATAAGAAAATGGGGATTTCAATCTTTGGAAGTTTACTCTTTTTTATTTCATTCATTCCGAATGAAAAAACACACTCTTTTTCAGCATCAAGAAGTTGATGTGATATGTTAGTTAATTTATAAAATTGTTCTGCCATGGTTTCTATTGTACTCACATCAATAAGTTCCATTAGCCGCGAATTCATTCTTTGTTCACCTCAATATGTAAAATTAATACAAATCTAAAATTCATACTTCTCCATTATACGAAGAAAGCTAGTGTAGGTATATAGCTGTAGAATAATTATTCGAACAAATTTTATTTTTCAATTAAAACAAGAAAAGAATATATTTCGTCCATTCCTCATTTATTGTCTAGCTAACTTGAATTCCTCCTTACATTCACTGAATTTTCACTTGAGAGTCATACGCGTCACTAATAGCGGTATAAACATGCAATAAGTATAAAGTTCATAAAATATTCACAATTTTTATGAAAAATATACACATTTATTCCAATATATTCTATATAATGAAATGTAATAAGGCTTCTATGAATCTCATAGAATACCTTACCCCTAATAAAAAAGAAAAAAGAATCCATTTGGATTCTTTTTTCTTTTTTTAATTACATTACATATTTATATAAAGCATGTGCCACACCATGTTCTTCATTTGATAACGTTTCGTATTTACACATTGCTTTTATTTCTTCAACTGCATTTCCCATTGCAATTGATATATTCGCTTTTTCCATCATAGAAACATCGTTTAGTCCATCACCTATCGCTACAGTGTTTTCAACCGGAATATTAAGATGTTCTGCTAAAGTATATAATCCATTCCCTTTTTGAGCATCTCGATGATTAATCTCTAAATTGTGCCAATATGAAGATGTAATTGCTAAATCTGTATTATGAAGAAATGTTTCTTTTAGTTTTTTTAATTTCTCAATATCATAAGAAAATGGTAATAGTTTATGCACATGTATATCTGTTTCTACAATTGGTTTACAACTTTCCGCACTATGAAACGCTGTATGCTCAAGATATAATGCTGCGATTGTTTCTAACTCTTTCAAGTCGAAATTTTCTTTTGAATTCTTCACATACTCAATTTCATTACGTACACTCTCTACTCCATAATCCGGTACATACACACCTTTATCAGTATAAAGCTGATAATATAAACCATTCTCTTCAAGATATTCTACAATTTCAAGTGCCTGCATATTTTGAATTGGATATCTCTTCATCATTTTTTTATCTTTATATATAAGAGCCCCATTTTCCGCAATGATTGGACACTCTAAATTAACTTCTAACAATAATCGCTCAATGTCAACAATAGAACGTCCTGTACAAATTGCTACAACATGGCCAGCTTCTTGACATGTTCGAATTGCTTCTGCATTTTCTTTACTTATCATTTTATTCCCCGAAAGAAGAGTTCCATCTAAATCAATTGCGATTAATTTCATTATTTCTTCACCACTTTCTATAAATACACGAGTTCTAATTAATTATTAGGTATCGTTTCCATACAAACCTCGTGAGGTACTTCTTATTTATAATTTATGAAAAGCGTTTCAGGTCAAGAAATAATTAAAAATAAAATCCAAAGCTTTTCTTTTTAAAAAAGCTTTGGATTTTAAACTATGAATTATAACTAATGTATTTTGTCTCACACATGTACACGTTTTTTTCTTCAGTTGGGATATATACTTTAAACTTTTCTAATCGTTTTCCATAGACATGAATCGTAATAACGCTTTCATTTTCGCTAATTTCAAGAATATGACAATCTGCTGGTGGAATTACTTTATCAGTTTCTCCTTCTCCCAAATAAAGATTTCCTGTATGTGTTAAATAAACAAGTGAATTTCCAAGTTGTTTCGTTTGTATAAAGTTCTGTACCATTATCCTTCCTGAAAAAACGCCTTCTACTCCCCATGTGCCGTCATGATCATGTAAAGGTGTAGATTGTCCATCTTTCCATACGAGAGCTAGTACTTCAAAACGTTTGAGCGGATCTTCATACAATAAATGTCTTGCATATTGGGTCAAATTGGCCTTCTGTTTTTCTAACGGAAGCCATGTTTTCTTTTCTAAAAGTTCTTCTAGTAATTTTTCAATGCCACACACTATTTCTTCTTCAAATAAACCGTTTTCCATAAGATTTGTAACACCTTTAATAAACTTTTGAAATGATTTACTTCCATTACAAGTCAACATAAGAATCCTCCTCTACGTTTTATACAATTCCATATTAAGGTAATTGCCGAAAACTCACAATTGAGAAACAAAAAAACAAGATGCAAATGTATGCACCTTGTTAAGATTTTTATTTGGCTTTCAATCGAATAGGTAAGTATTTTAATGTTTGTTCATTTTCCAATATACATTTTTCTAAACAGAAAGATGGAGATAGCTCTATTTTTTCAAAAGCATTTATAAAGGTAGTTAATGCAATCTCAGCTTCTAAACGTGCAAGAGGTGCTCCTAAGCAAAAGTGAGGACCTTTCCCAAAGGTTAAATGCTTTTCATTTCCTGTTCGATGTACATTAAATTGAGAGGCTTGTGAAAATTTTTTCTCATCTAAATTCGCTGCACTAACCCACGCAACAATCATCTGATTCTTTTTCATGAAAGGACCAAATATATTTGTATCCTCTGTAATCCTCCGGGCTAATGTAACAGGAAAGCGATAGCGTAATACTTCCTCAATCGCTTTTAAAATTAAGTTAGGTTCTTTTCTTAACTCTTCATAAATTCCAGGTGAATCTACTAAAAAGCAATAAAAGCTATTAATAATTAAATTTGTAGTGGTTTCATTCCCAGCCGCTAGTAAACCTAATGAAAAGGTTACAATTTCTTCATCGGTTAATCTTTCGCCTTCATATTCAGCTCGAATTAAATCAGAAATGATATCATCGGTTAAATGATATCTCTTTTCCTGAACAATCGGTAGAAGGTATGCTTTGAATTCATGTAATGCTATCCCTTTCTCGGCATCCAGATCATTAAACTTTTCTTTACTATACGGCATAAATAAAATATCAGACCATTCTTTAATTTTTTTACGATCTGTTGTTGGGACTCCTAATAAATCGGAAATAACGGTAACAGGTAAAGGTGCAGCAAACTGTTCAACGATATTAACTTCACTACATTTTTCGATATGTTGTACAAGTTCATCTGCGATAGCCTGTATTCGAGGTTTCCACTGTTCTAAACTTCTTGGAGTAAATGCCTTAGAAACAATGGAACGTACATTACGATGTTCTGGTGGATCTGTAGAGTTTATATTTATTCTAGTTTCTAAAGGAGGGATTGAGAATTGTCTGCGCTCCCTTCTACTTGAAAATAAACGATAATCTGATAAAACACGATTTACATCATCATATAAAAAAACATTCCATACATCCTGCTCTTCATCATAATGAACTGGGTGATTATCCCTCATCAAACGATACCATTCATATGGATTCCATAATTCTTCTTTTGTTTTCAGCTTTGAAATTTCATGAACTAAAATAACATTTTCAGGTGAAGCCATAGTTCTTTCCTCCCTTTTCTTTTACAATAAAAGTGATAGGTCGGCAGTCCAAAGTTGTATAAACTATCATATGTTATTTTAACATATACCAAAGGGGATTTTTCATTAGAGAACTTGAGAAATATATAAGGGGGATTTTTATGTACGTTGACATTTTACTACTAGCAGAATTAACGACAGGACCAAAACATGGATATGAAATTAAAAAAAATGTTCAAAATCGTTTAGGTGAAAATTTCGAATTAAATCACAACATGCTTTATCCAGCCCTTCGGCGCTTTGAAAATATGGGTGCTATAACGAAAAAAATACATAAACAAGTCGGAAAACCAAACCGAAATATGTACGATATAACAGAAACAGGAGAAGAAATTTTTTCTGAAATGTTACGAGAGTTTCCCGAAAAACTTGCGACAAACAATACAGAATTTCTTGTTCGTATTGCGCTATTTGAAAAACTTGACTATGAGGATAGAAAAGAGATTTTGACTGTACGTCAAAACGTACTACATAATCAGCTTACTGCTATTCAGTCTCTAGATGTTACCTCATCTTTTATTACTGAAGTCATTGAATTTAGTAAATCACGAATTGAACATGAATTGAGTTGGATTACATCACTTATGAAAAAAATATGAAAAAATAACAAGAAAAGTTAAAAACAATGAATGAAAATGATATTTATTATCAATACTATAATTAATAAAAGGGCAACCACGATTTGGCTACCCTTCAAACATTTACACTTCTGGATCGAAAGTTTTGCAATCTGTTTCTTCCGTTGTAGATGCATGTTTACCTTTATGACTTACTACGTAAATTGCCTCTGCACTACATTTATTACCGTTCGCCCAAAATTTACAGTTATTCACTTCACATAAAACGTCTTGTGCCATAGTATCACACCTCCTTGTTCTATTATCATTAACAAAATTCGGAGGTATGATACTCTTTGTCATCCATTTTTTATTCCCTTTTTAGCTTTCTTAATGGTTCAATATCTCCTCGTACAATCACATCTATATTTTCAGTTATTTTTTCAATGTCAAAATGCCACCATTGAATTTGTAATAATTCTTCTATTATTTCATTTGAAAATCTCTCTTTTATTTTATTTGCTGGATTTCCACCAACAATTGTATATGGTGCGACGTCTCTAGTCACAACAGATTTAGCTGCAATAATTGCACCATCTCCTATTTTTATTCCGGGCATAATAGTTGTGTCCATACCAATCCAAACGTCATTTCCTATAACCGTATCGCCTTTGTAAGGTAAATCAGACAAACTAGGTGTATACTTCTCCCACCCATTTCCAAAGATATTAAATGGATATGCCGAAAATCCATCCATCCGATGATTCGCTCCGTTCATAATAAAGTTAACTCCAGATGCAATACAACAAAACTTTCCAATAGTAAGGCGATCCCCAAGAAATTCATAATGATGTAATATTCGATTTTCAAATGTTTCTCCATCTTTCGCATCATAATAAGAATAGTCACCAACAATTATATTAGGCTTTGTTATTGTATTTTTTATAAATTGAACGTTTTGATTTCCTTCAATAGGGTATTTAACATTTGGATTAGGATTCATTTTGTACAGCACTTCCTTTACCACTTATTTCACTTTCTACCGCTATTACTGGCTTTAAATTATATATAGGTAAAATAAACAATAATCCAATTATAAAAAGTAAAGCCGTCCCTTCATACATCATACTTAATGAAAACATCTCTTTTAATGAGCCAGCTATACTCATCGTTACTACCATTGAACCGGTAAATAGCGGACTTAAAATACCATTTACACGACCTATAAAATCGGTATCGCTATTTTGAATAATAAGCGTATTAATACCAATTTGGATACAAGGAAGAGCTAAGCCACTAAAAAGCTGAGCTGTAAGTGTCACCCATAAATTTGTAGAATATCCTATAATGCCAATACCAATTGCTTGACCAAGCATACCGATAATTAACATCTTTTGCGGAGCAACGTTTTTCGCAAATACCATTGCTAATGCTCCGCCAACAATCATACCCGCACCATTTACTGTTAGTAGCCACTGTAAACTCTCTTTTGATAATCCTAGCTGCTCAGTCACAATAAATATACCTAATGGTTGAATTAATCCTATACCTAGTCCTGCAGCCATAAAGCAAAGCCCTAGCAAAGTTAATGCTTTTTTCTTTTTGACATACTTAATACCATCCTTCATCTCCTGCAGCAGAGTGATATCTTTCTTTTCTACGTCGTTTTCAAGATCTTTCGGAAGAAATAACAATACAACTGCCGCAAGTAAAAACGAGATACCTGTTATGATGATTGAAATATAAATTCCAAAACTGTGAAAGATAAATGTCCCTAGAATTGGTCCTAATACCATAAATATTGCAAATATCGTTTGATATATAGACATCGCTAATTGAATTTGTTCCGTTGATAAATGTTGTTTAAACAACTTCATTCCAGATGGTTGTGAAAACTGTGAAAGGATTGCAGAGATGAGTGTCACAAAAAACACAATTTTCCACGTTCCAAACATAAGCGTAATTAAGACAGCGAATACTGAAATGGAACTTAACGTTTCACACCATATCATTGTCTTCTTTGGCTTCCACCTATCAGCAAAGGTACCGCCAATAAATGAAAAAATAAAAATTGGAGCGAATTCAGCAACTGAAATCATGGAAATAGCAAAAGCATCACCTTTTGTCATTTCCATTACATATAGTAATACCGCAAAGTTTCAAACCCATATTCCTATTTGTAAAAATAATGCTGATGCTAAAATCCCTTGTACAAACCGATTTTTTAATACTTGTGATACCCCATTGTTTTGTTTCGTTACTACATTTGTCGACATAAAAAAGCCTCCTATTTCATGTTCTGAACAGGAGGCAGCACAAATCATATAAAAAGACTATATATTCGCAGAGCGAAATAATACATCCCTTTTCTATAAATGTACAGACTAATCCTATTCAGAAGAATATTTCGTTTTTTAACGAAGATCTCTTACAAATAGAATTAGTTGATCATTGGGATGTCTTCACCCTTCCGTTTCGAATTTAAATAACACATACATACTCTATGTAAATCATTTTCGATGTATGCATGTCTACTTTTAACTATTCTAGAAAGTTAAAGGCAATTCCTCTAAAGAACGCATTAAATAATTACCTTGCCATTTAATTTCTTCACGATTCCCTTTTATTTTTAGTTCAGGCATTCGATTAAACAAAGTAGTAATAGCAATCTTTGCTTCTAACCTCGCAAGTGGAGCTCCTAAGCAGAAATGGCTACCATGACCAAAGGCAATGTGACGGTTGTTCTCCCGTGTAATATCAAATATTTCTGGATTTTCAAATACTGTTTCATCACGGTTCGCTGAAGCCAATGCAATAATAACCATATCTCCTTTCTGTATTGTTTGATGGTGAATTTGAAAAGGTTCCGCTGCCCATCTTGCAGTTGTAACCTCAACTGGAGAATAATAACGCAATCCTTCCTCAATAGCCGAATCAATTAGTTTTGGATTATCTTTTAATAACTGTAATTGATTTGGATTTTCAAGAAGTGCTAATACCGTATTTGTAATTAAATTCACTGTCGTCTCATGTCCTGCGACAATTAATAGCATTATCATTGAATATAGTTCCCGAGCGCTAAGTTTATGCCCTTCACTCTCTGCAAGTATTAAAGCACTCACCAAGTCTTCTTTTGGCTCTTTTCGTTTAATATCAACTAAATATTGAAGATATGTAATAAACTCCGATAGTTGTTTTTCGGTCTCTTTTATTTCTTCAGGTGTTTCTGGTGATGCAATAACAGCATGAGACCAAATTCTAAATTTCGCTTGATCTTCTTTTGGAATACCGAGCATCTCACTTATTACAATAATTGGTAATGGAAATGAATAATCATCCACAAGATTTAATGTACCTTTTCGCTCTATATCACTTATCAAATCATCTGCTATTCTCTCAATTCTTCCGTCTAATTGTGCAATCATCTTCGGTGTAAAAGCTTTTTGAACTAAAGATCGTAAACGACTGTGGTTAGGTGGATCTGAATTTAGCATATGTGTTGTTAAGTGGTCACTATTATCAACGGAAAGATACATGTTCTTTATATCTTGAGAAAACACATTTGTCCAATCTTTTTTTAAACGATTATCTTTTAAAAGTGGCAGAGCATCTTCATATCTAGTAATGAGCCATTCTTTACCGATTTCAACTTGGTTTACAAATAATATAGGTTGTTTTTTTCGCGATTCTTTATAAATTTCATACGCATCTTCTTTAAACTGAGCTGAAGCTAAATTAATGCCATCCTCTATGCTTAACCCAACTTTGTTTTTCATTGACATTGTATTCCCTCACTCTCATTTGTTTTTGAAAACCAACCAACATATGCATTATACTCTAATAAAAACGTGAAAATTGTAAATTTTTAATCAAAATCTTACTTCGTATATTGAAAAATAAAAAAGTGAGAGAGTACAATCGTTTTACTCTCCCACTTCTCTTTATGCGAAGCACATAAAATTACTAATTTGTTGATAGCGATAACTTACTTTACGACGACGACCACCTTGCCAAGTGTAACCTGATACTCCGCTTCTTCTCACTTCAGTCGGAAAGAACCATAAATCCCTTCCAAAAGGTCCAGGACGATGTAAACGTAAATAGCCCCATCTTCCTAAACAGTTACACATCCATGATTTCATATTGCCTGGTTGTGCTGGAGAAGCAAATGTAGACGGTAACGATGGCGCTTGTGACGGTGGTGGTGACGTTGGAGCATCCTCCGCATCATCTGGTCTGTAATCTTCTTGTTCAATATCTCTCACTTCATTTGTAGGTTCATACCCGTAGTTTTGTGGATTATAATACATCGCTTGATCATATGGATAATTTTGTTGGTTATACATATTAATAAATCACCTTCTTTTCATTCATTACCTTTAACATTCATATGTGATATGCCCTCTCTGGGAAGCTTATGTATAGCCCAAATTCAACTTAAAAAGCTCGTATTATTAAAAATACGAGCCTTTCAAAAATAGAATTTGTTTATTGTTTCCTTAACTTCACACTATAAAAACGCATTTCATCTAACGAACCTTCAAATTCAAATACTTCTTGTTTAATTAATTGTTTCAAGCGATATTCTAAGAAAGTATCTCCAACCAATTGTTCAACAAGACCAAGTGCTTCACCAATTACTCTAGGAGCTTTGAGGAACTCTCGATTAGCACCCACACTTTTCGCACATTCAATTATAAATTGATCAAAATAATCTTCTTGTACAGAATGCACTTCATTTTCTTCCCACACTCTTAAACATTCTATGCTTTTCGATAATCTATCCCACTCATGTTCAAAATTCATTCGCTTCTCTTCAGTTAAATAAGGTAACTTTGCAAAACTTTTTTGGAATAGAGCTAAACTTTCAGGTGGTAATTCTCCCGTTCCACGAATATCATACTCTTGTTTCAATATTTCTCTACTTGCTTCAGACGTATTAATAACTCGAATGTTTTTCTTATCCTTTAATTGTGCCATCACAAAACTTAGGCCTACATGTTCATGTGCATTATCAGCCTTCCAAATTGTAATAGGCGTTTCAACAGGAATAGTATGTAGTTCTTCTATAGTTGCTATAAATCTTGATAAATATTCTTCTTCAAAATAACTATCATAAGCAGTTAAATTATTTATTAACCACTTCTGTCTTGCTAGTTGCCCCTCATTCGTATGCAACTTATATATCGGTCCAATTGAAAAGAATTCAGAAAAAGCAACAATACTCTCTTCATATAATTCTTCTTGATTTAACATATATTTTAAGCAACCAGCCGTTGAATCATCAAAAGCAATATGTACGTGCGTACTTTCTTTTACATTCCTTTTATAAGTAGGATTACTCGTTAATTGTTTTGGAATATCCATCAAATTTTTAATTGTATCTTCACTATAGTTTTCTTCTAATAAGTTTAACTGTATGAGAATACTTCGAAGTAAATCTTTAGCCTCATCTTCGTACATATCCTCTACAGCATTTTTAATTTTATCTATCACACAAATCCCTCTATTCATTTCAAAAATAACGTAGATTATAGTGTATCATTTTAGTATAGTTCTTTAAAGTCAAATCCAGATTACTACAGCAATCTGGATTTTTAACAAAAGCTCTTCTTATATTTTTGAATTACTAAATATTTTTACTTTGAAAATCCTTGTATCTAAATGTATAATTATATAAAAATAAAAATATAGGAGCTATATTTATGGATAAAGTACTTACAAATTATAAACATTACTTAAAAAATTGGAGATTTATATTTATTTGCATACTACCTGCTATCGCCTTATTCGTTACTTTCTATGTCATCTTCGAACTACTGTTTCATCAAGATTTCTACTTATCTAACTTAATTTCTGCTATCATATTATTTTTAATATTTATTAACGTTAAAGATAAATTTAAAATTAAAGGCTAAAAAACACTATTTCAAAATAGCCCTTTATTATTGCATCCTACTATAAAATAAGGCTCGTAGTAGATTTTCATAAAAAATAAGAGCACCCTGCAATTGGATGCTCTTATGTGATTAGAGGTTTTTTCTGAGTATTAAATAGGACACGAAGATCTTGTCCTACTACATAATATATGCTTGTACTTATTATTTCGTGCATATATTATGCAACATGTTCAGGTACTTAATATATGCATAGTCATTGCTATAAAATTTACTCAAATATTTACTGTACGATTATCATATTTATAAATTAAAAAACATCCCCAGTGGATGTTTTTTATCTAACGATTTTAAGCTTCCATAAACTTAGCCGGTACACCAATTTTTTCAACTACAGAAGATATATTAGTAGGATTAATCATTACATTTTCAATACATACTAATTTATTTTCTAATATCCCATTCTCTGTAGTAATAAGTTTTTCAAATCGATCTAAAGTCATTGAGAATTTATGTTCACTTCCACCATTCATACTAACTTTTACATACTTCATAGTGTCACCGCCTTTCATAATAATTTACATTTCGACAAGAATGCGCTTACATCCTTTTTATTTACTCTTAGATTTCTCACGTTTACATGTATTTTGAGAAAAGAAACTACTATTATTTACTCACAAAATTATTGTTAATAAGAAAGATAAAGATAACAATACACAAAGTGGAATATATAAACCGGTATCCATTCTAGCAAAGTGCGTATCTTTTTGTCGTTTAAAGATACCAAAATAATTAAACTCACCAATTACTCTAATAGAAAAGACGATCATACAAATCCAGGAACCGGCTTGAATAATAAAATTAGGAACTGCAAAATGAACAATTTTTGCTTGTTGCAACAAAATTATTGCTGCCATACTTAATAATAATGCAATGAACAATGTCATTCCGGCGCGAGGTGTAAACGCCTTTTCCCCTGATTTAGTTGGAATAACACTATTTGTCCCCCAATTACCTCCGAAAGCCCAATATACATGTAAAAAGCTAACTAAGAATAATATACAAGCAGATATATATGTAATGATAAGCATTTTATCCTCCCCTTATTTCATTTTGGTTCCTACCTATAAAATATGCTGTTCCCCCCACATTAGCAACCTTCATTTAATTACATAAAAAATACCGTAATGATTTATCAATATTAAGATAAGTCATTACGGGATTATTAAACTTCATTATGCATTATACCTATTTCTTCGGCGTTCCATCCTTGTTTGACCTTGAACTGCATTTTCTTTGTATGGATCTATTTGCTCTGTCATTTCATATGCTGCAACTGATTCTTCGTACTTATACTCATGGTTCTTTTCTGGCATTTTACTTTTAGATTCTTTCCCACCAAACTTAAATAGTTTCATCTTTAATTTCGGCAATCTTGGAAGTCGAATCTTAATTGATAATCTTTTGCGTTTCTTTTTTGGTCCAAGTAGATTTATATTTTCTTTATTATCTTTCTCTTTGCGGTGAATGAACATCGCAAGTAATCCTCCTAATACAAGTCCTCCAATTAATAGTAATATATATACATAATGGCTTGTCATTAAACTCGTTATGCGTTCAAGTATGACTAACGACTGTACTTCTTTTATATCCCATAGTAAAGCGGCCCATAATGAGAATAAGCCCAAAGTAAGTCCATATGTACGAAAACGGAATAAACATGGAATTAACGCGACACATGCAGCAATTTTCGCATTTGCTATGATTGAACTTGTTGAAATATCCTGGTGCCAAATAACTAACAGTAATGTTATAAATGGCGCATACGCTATCCAGCTGCATATACGTGAATACATCTTTTTAGCAAAATAACTACCGAAACTAGTAAAAAATAAAAGCCCTCCAATATATATAGATTGTTCTAGAGGGATTTGCTTTGTAAGTCCTGCAATTGGAAAGAGGCCGCTCAATAGCATTAAGAGCACATCTAATTTCTTCACAATTCCCCATTCCTTTCAAATTTTTTCAATTAATAAAAATCTTTTTCCATATGATATAGTTTTTGTATTTCTAAAAAACATATTAATCCTGTCTGCACATAAAGTAAATATGTAAACGAAAAGATACTTGACAAAGGATATCCTTATTTACATAAAAAAATGACAAATCCTGATCGATATAACGAGCAGGATTTGTTTACTAGTATTTAAAGTAGAGTAATTGAATCTTTCTTTTCTACCTTTACTACATCTACATCCAATTCATCATCAAATTCTTTAAACTCTCTTGCATCTATGTCAGTAATATAAGTCTTCATTACTTTTTCCATATGTACGGAATATGTCATGTGTACATTCTTTTTCGAAAGCATACTAGAATTACAGCACATGTAATGTATCATTTTAGCGATATAATCCCTTTCTACAGGTTTTACACCCAATGGTAAAATTTCAAGTATATATCGCTGAAAAATCCCACTACAATTAAGTGAATATTCACCAGTGCTATAATACATCCCTTTTTGATCTGCATATAAGCCAATGCTATCTAGAGCATCATCAGATTCTATTACACCGTAACTTGGTACATCAAAACCTGTATTTATTCTAATAATATTTAAATTTGGAACCTTTAACACCTCTGGAACAATATCAGGTAAAATATCTATATTAATTTCTTTATTTTGTAACTCTTTTATCCAATATTTTCTCAAATTTGCATCTACAATGAAGTAAACTTGTTCATTTTGTTCTTTTGCATATTGTACAATTTCCATTAATGTTTCGAAAACATATTGTTTAAAAAGAGCCCCCATATCATTTCTCTTTGATGGTTGTGGTAAAAATGCATTATGTTTATTTATATTTAATAATACGTAATCAATCGTTTGCCACTCTGTACTCCCATATAATTTATATAAAATTTCTTTTCCTTTTATTTTTGAAAAAATAGGTAAGAAATCGAATTTCGATATTCGTTCAATTGATAATCTAACATATGTACAAGGTAAATTTATCTTATTCCAACTACGCCTCAAAAATCCTTTTTGTTCTAATAGACTAAAAATACTATTTACAATTGTTTTACGAGATACATTTTGTCCTATAAATAAATTAATAAATGTTGAAATACGGTTTGTTCGTGCAAATCCCTCTCTAATGATTTGTTTTGGATCAATTTTTTCGCGTCCATCACAATTCTTCATCGCGATTAATGCTAATGTCGCATCACTGCGCTTACCCGCGGTAGCATAGACAGCTTTCTTAACATCATCTACAAGATTTGTTTTATATTTTTGGCAATATTGCATTTTATATGGATTTTGTAACACCTTTTCAATATTGTATCTCACAATCTTTAATAACACTGGAAAATCTGTATTCAATACATAAGAATTTTCACCAACTTTAGTCAAAACAATTTCGCTATCAAGTAATGCTTGTTCTATTTCCAGCGCTATATTTTCAGACCAAACTTCTAATATTAATGTCTCTAATCCTTTTGGTGCAAATAAAGGAAATAATTCATTTTTGTTATTTGTAGCTACCTTTTTACATTCTGGAAGTATTGTGAAATAAGAGAATTTACGCTGAAATTCTTTAAATAAATACTCTCTTTCCTTTACTGTTATACCCGGTTCTATTTTAGTACCTTGAACTTTATAAATTCTCTCATTGTATGGAAATAACACCCTTTTATTTTCTCCTACAATATAATCTTTCGGATATTGGAGAATATGGTCTAAATCCACCTCTCCCCCTATTTGAAAATCATCTTTTAAATTTCTAAATATCTTAATCCATTTCATGCCGGTTGTAGCTTGTTGTATTTTTAGTTTTACAAACCGTATTTTTTTATTATTTGACGCAAACTCTGAGGTAGAAATCAATATCATGCCTCGTTTTCGTCTTAAAAGTAAAGGAATATCTGGATGATTATATTCTTGATATTAAGACTGTCTTTATGAGCATTTCGTATAAGTATGATGTAACTGATTAAAGCTATTTTCAAAGACGACATATCGGCGATAATTTATGTCTATTTCTTATAGGTGTTAGCAAGTTCGTTTGCAA
>NZ_PCOB01000028.1:0-52065 GCF_002975115.1 Bacillus sp. MYb78 | reverse complement strand
AGTTGCTTTGAACGAAAGTTCATTTTATTTTTGTTCTTAAGTTGATGGGCATGTGTTTTCACCCTCAACATGAAAATCTAGTGCCGTACCTTCGACAATCCCTAAAGTTCTGCGTAACTCTACTGGAATTACTACACGACCTAGCTCGTCCACTTTTCTTGCAACGCCTGTGTTTTTCATATTTTTATCACCCTTATTATTTTTTTCAGACAACCTCATTGCTAAATTCATGTAAAATAAACATATAATTGGAAAGGAGGTAAAACTATGGCTTATGAATCTACCAAAGAACTAATTCTTCAAATCATTAATGAAAATAGGGATTTATTACATCCAGATTCTCAAAAACACTTGAATATGAAATTTTTATTGTCAGACGAAAGACTCCAACATCTTTCATCTGACACCATGCTTAAAGTTGTGGACCAATTGGTTGAATCCGGTGAAATTCGTTGTGTAGTAAAGAGAAACCCTGAAGATCCAACTGAAATTATTAACTTTGCAGTTAAAGAAATTTATTGATCATAACTCTCCATAGTGGGCGCTACGGAGAGTTATTTTTTCCATCTCTCCACAAACTCACCTAAATGAAGCATCGCTTTTCCCATTGCATCAATATAATTATTAATCGTCATTTTTATTAGTTCGCAATCTCCTTTCACTAATTCTTCATATTCTTCAAACGTATTTGCACACTGATAATTAAAAACTCTCAATTCATTTAAACAATCTGTAATTGCTGGAAGCGCCCGGATATGAATGGTTTCCGTACTAAATTCTTCTTTGTTAAGATGTACCAAATTTACCACTCTTTTATTTTCTACTTTGACCTTCAACAAAGTATTGAATGCTGGTTCATTTATCTTCTTTAAACCTAGTTCTTCTCTTAAGTCATTTAATGATTTCTTACCTTCTAACAAATCATCATGGAACTGTTCAGCTTTTAAAATTGTTTTGTTTTTCATATATTACTCCCCCTTGTTAACTAGCTTTTTGTTGTTTGCTTCTTTCTAATTCTTGTTTCATTGATTCAAATTTTATTAACCATGCTTGCCAACGCTTATCGTTTTCCGCTTGCTGTCGCTTTGCCACTTCACAATTACAACCGTTCGTTTCAATTACACCCGGATAAGTTTCTTTACGAATAATTCCTGTATCATGACATAATGCGCACATATTTTTCCCTCCTTTTATGCTTCTATAAATCTTTGTAAACGTTGCTTCGCTATCTCTCTTCTATAACTAGCGGCTTCATTTTTTACAGTTAGACTTGTTTCAACCATTCGGTCATATGAACGTTTTCCAACTTGATTTTTCAACTCTTTTGGTTCCAAATTACTCGTATATAAAGTAGGAAGTTCTTTTCTATACCGACCATCAATAATATTGAACAATTTTTCTTCTACCCATTCCGTAGTTTTTTCCGCTCCAATATCATCTAATATAAGTAAGTCGCATTCTAAAAGTGCTCTCATAATTTGTGTTTCATTTTCTTTGTTTTCGCTGTTAAATGTCCTGCGAATGCGTTGCAATAATTCTGGAACACTTTGAAATACTACGATGTATCCTTTTTTAGAAAGTTCATTTACAATTGCGGCTGCTAGGTGTGTTTTTCCATTACCAGGATCTCCCCAAAGCATTAACGATTCCCCGTCCCATTCTTTAAACGTCTTTACGTATTTCACTGCAACTTTATAAGCCGTCTCTGATCCATTTCTATCTAGAAATGATTCAAATGTACTTTTTGAGAACCTTTCTCCTAAATTACTGATACTGAACAACTTTTCTATTTCTCGTTTCTTAGCAAAGTTTTGAGCTTCACGTATTTTTGCTTCTTCACGTTCTACAACACACTCACATGTAGGAAGTATTTTGTTTTTAATACGTAACTGCGGAACTTCTACAGTGATTGCGGCTATATATTTATTACAGTGTTCACATGTATACCCTTCTGTTTCTTCACTACAAGCCGATGTATTCACTATCCGAGTCATTACTCTTCCAATTGATTCCGACACGTTTTTTCACTCCTTTAGTTCGTTGATATTCCGTTTCTAAAGCATCAACATCTTTTAAAGTCTTCACGTTATTGTTAATCCACTGTTTTAAAATGCCCTCAGCATAATTCCATTTTTTTTGTTGCTTCAATGCACGTTCCATAGCTGCTTGCACAAGTTCTTCGTTCATATTGTTTATCCATTGCGAAATATTTTCGGCTATGAATGAATTTAAAATACCGAAATTATTTTCGTAGAAAGAGAAGATACTTATACTACTTTTTATATTAGTATTTTGTTTATTAGTACTTAGTTCTTTAGTACTTAGTAGCGTTGGATTTTCCATAAATGGAACTTCCATTTGTGATTTTTCCACTTGTGGATTTTCCATATGTGGATTCTCCACTTGTGGAACTTCATAAATAATTGTCTCCCAGTTAGTTATCTTTCCCTTTTCGTTTTTTACAGGAAACCTTCTAACATAACCGAATTTTTTTAGTTCTTTCATTCCTACTCTTAAACTATCAATTCCATCTTTCGCATGAGTAGATATTTCCTCCATGTAAAACACCCAATCATCTGGTAACGATAAAATGTAAGCCAATATCCCTTTTGCTTTCCAACTTAAACGTTCATCTCGAAGACCTGTATTATTAATGGTTGTGTAATTTTTACTTTTACTAACTCGAAATGTTGCCATTTATTTACCTCCTTGTACAAACCGCCACATATGCTTGTCCACTTTTGATAATTCGTTGAATTTCATAATGCGGATAACCAGCCTTGAAATACTGTTCAATCATTTGCTTTAATTCATCCCTGCTCTTTGCTAAGTTCCAAAACTTATTAGGTAATAGCACTTGATATTCAGTTAGACGCATCTACTATTTCCCTACTTTTCGTGATATACTTATAACAACTGTTTTTTCTTAAAGGACCCACTGCCATGGGTCTTTTTATTTTGTTTTACGTCACTCCAAGCCCACTGTTTTATTGGTTCATAAGTAATGTAAAGTAACAATGCGCTGCACGCGATAAACATTGCGAATATAACTAACGATGTTGTATCTTCCACTAAATCTCCTCCTTTTGTGTTTCAAGCCAAGCTTCTAAATCCTTTTGTAGGAAAAGTAATTTGCGCCCTTCCCTAATCACTGGAAACTGTGGATGACTTGCTAATTCATACATTCTACAAACAGCGATATTGAGATATTCTGCTGCTTCTTTCACCCTCATTACTTTGTTTGGTTGTGATTGTTGTTGGAACTGCGCTAAAGCAGCTTGTATCTCCTCTCGAACAACTTCGCGGATTGATTCTTTAATGATTTGATCTAATCCCATTTCTTTTTTCTCCTTCCAAAATCATATTAACGATGGATAATCATACTAACCTTGGTCGTCATGCTTTTATGTATGATATCTCTTCATTGAAATCTTTCTGTAAAATGTTGCAATAACTGTTTACTGCAAACGCTGATTTTACGTCTCTCCAAGCTGCTGCGAAAAGTTTCTTTCCACCATCATGAACAACTTAATTCCCTTCCATAAAAACAAACTCATTTACTGGATGTTGCAAAACTTGTAATTGGCTCATTTTTTTCACCCCCTTTAGTTTCATCCAATGAAACCTCATGTTCAAAATTTTTTTCCTGTTCATTAAATAGAATGTCGGTTTCTTTACCTAAAACATTTGATATTTTTACAGCTACATCATAATAAACTCTTAGATTATAATTTATAATTTTATAGCAGTAAGACTTTGATATACCAATCATATTAGCTAATTCATGATATTTAAGACCAGAATCTTCAAAAGCTTTTTGAAGTGCCGTTAGTTGTTTTTGATTTTGCATCTGATCACTCCCTTCTGATGCTTACAAACTCATTATAAGTTTCATAACGTGAAACTTCAAGTATTTTTAACAAAAAAATTTCAGAGAAGGAAACTTTTTTTATTCTTTACGTTTCTTGCTAGGAAACTTTATAATGTAATTAACGTAATTTACGATATATCGTAAAAAGGGGAGTATTTAAATATGGAAATGAAGGATAGAATTAAACAAATTCGAATAGATAACAAAATGAATCAAGAACAATTCGGGAAAGAAGTGGATTTAACTAAAGGGACTGTTTCAAAGTTTGAAAATGGAAAAGCATTCCCAAGTCGTGAAACTATAGAAAAGATAGCGAAGAGATTTAATGTACCTGTAAATTATTTGTACGGAGAAAATAAAGATGACCACTCTAGTGATGATAAATATAAAAAATTCAAAGAAATCATGGAATGGCTAGAACCGCTGCCAAAGGATAAAGAAGATATGGCGTTAGAACAAATGTTAGCTATCGCTCAAGCTCTTAGCAAACACCATAATAAAACAGAAAAATAGCCCCTTAATTAGGAATGGCTATTTTTTTAATTTCTGCTATATATTCTTCTAATTGATCTGGTGCATATTCTTTCACAGTATCTAAAAATAGGATTACAATTTCCTCTTTCGTCATCCTTAATTCTCCCCTTACATCCTGTTATATATATTAACCGTCTTAAAGTGGAAAGTTTTTGTCGTTTCAGTCAAAATGTTTCCATTCCCTATAAAGCAGAAATGACACTATCAATTTGATAGTGTCATTTCTAATATTATATTAATTACCCGCCTCCTGGGCCTGGATCAATCATATATAAAGTTGTTTTTTGTTCTTTAGCACTTTGCACCTTATCTTTTTCTGTCACCTGAAAAGCTGTGATAGAAAGACAAGCTACAGTAGCAATAGTGAAAACTATTTTCAAAAGCTTATTTTTCAAGCGTTTCACCACCCTTTTTGTATAATTCAATTATAACATTTCAATGTTGTCTTTGGTAGGAATATATAGAAATAATCACCTGATTTAGAAAAACTTTCTATAGACATTTCTAGGTATTTCTTCCCTTCTTCTCCTCCGACCGCAAGCCCCATATAGTACAATTGAAAACTACTAAGATATCCATTTGTATTTTGTAAAGCTTGTAAAATTTTAATCGCTTTTTGATTTTCACCTAGCTTTACATATAAGAATGCTTTTTCAGCATCATCTAGATTTTCTGGGTTAATGGTATGTAAATCTTTTTCATGATATATTCTTAAAAATAATAGTGTATTAAGTACTTTTTCTCTTCTTACTTCTAATTTTTTATTCACTGGAACACCAATTATATTTAATGATTTCTCCATGTACTCTTTAGCATTTTGATAATCAGAGAAAACATAACTTTCTCCAATTTTGCAATATGCTACTGCCTTTGTGCTGACATAGCAATTACTTTGATCATTTATAATTTCAAAACATAATTCACGTGATTCGTCTAAATTATTTTCGTGAAGTGCAACGAAAACTTCCATCTCTTTTATTCTTAATAAAAGAGAATCTCTTAATGTATGACATTTAATTCCCAAGATGTCCGGTAATAATTGCTGAATATGTTCATTAACCATCTTATAATTACCTAAATCAAAAAAAGAGTAAATTGTATTTAAAACAGATATTATTACCAGCTCGTTATCTGAGTATTTTTGATTTTTTCTCATTTTATCAACTTTCTCAAAGAAGCTCTTAGGAGTAGTTGTATTTTCACTTCTTTCTCTTAATGTTTTATATAATGGAACCAAATTTAAATTTATCCTTACAGTTTTTGAATTACCTTTTTTCTTTTCTTCTTCGCTTTTATTTTTATTAGTTTTAAAACTCATTATTCGTTGAATTACTAGGTCTTGAAGATCATATTCTCCAAACATATCTAACACTTCTAATGCTAATTTCAAATTTTTATGTGATAGTGTAGGTATACACTCTTTGATGCATTCCCTTCTAAAATCAACATTTTTAGGCTTATATAGCTTCAGCGCATCAACCAAGTGCATAAAATCAAATTTACCTTGCTTCTTAAAATAACTATTTACTGTTGTATGCGTTACTTTAAAACGTGTTGCCAATTTACGATTTGTATAACCATTTGATTTTAGACACTCCTGCATGTCATTTAAATCCAATAAAACTTGCACAATCCTTGTCCTCCTTATGGACAAAAAAGACAACTTTACCCTAGATGTCTTATATTTACAGGAAAACGTGCCATTATATCTAGGTTATGTGTTATAATTATGTTTGAGACTTATGACAAGTGTTTTCCCTAGCGCGTTTAGGGAGGACGGTGTAAGGGTGTTGCGAGCACCACTTGCACAGTCGTAGGTCTTTTTCACGTCCGTTTATTTTATTATTTTCATAATATCACATTTTTCCCAAAATTCAGTCGTGTAGTTATCTGATTCTTATTGAGAAAGTTTTAAAATCGTTATATATCAACGTTTCTCAAGGGAGCCTAACGGCTCTTTTTTCTACAATAAAAAAAGAGCCGTTAAGCTCCACCTATGTACTATATGCCTGTTCCTGGGTCTAATTCTTCCTTCCAGCCACCAGAATCACTTACTTTGTGCCCGCCTGGGTCATTTGTGAATTCTTTCATAATCTTTCTTCCTCCTTTATCTAATCCTATAAATATTTTACTATTTTTTCACAATGGATGACAATCATATCCTATAACTGAATTTGCTCATATATGGTAAAAAGTATCCATCGCTGATATGTACAACTATGTAATTTTTATAGCAGAAAAATTACAACTAGACTTATATATACAAAAAAGCACTCATAATGAGCGCTTTTTTACAAATTATAACCTATCCATTTTTGTCCTAATGATGTATTAATTAAATACCATGCTTGTTTTACTGTAACGTTTTGATTAGCAACATAACCTACTGGTTGAGAGCCCGGATCATTGCGTATAGCCACTTTTCCTGATACATATAAACGTCCCGCGCCTGCATCAAAATCACGCCATAGTGAAGATTCCCATTGATTGAATCCCATCCATTTTTCCCCTAAAGATGTATTAACAATAAACCATGGTTGCTTTATTGTTACATATTGATTAGCTACATATCCTACTATTGTTGGATCACTTGGACTATTGAATAGTGGCTTTTTACCATAAATATAGTTTTGTAGTACTCCGACATAAGATATAATTCTTGCATCAGAATTCCCTGCTGCCATAGCTGGTGTAGAACCAATAGCCGTAAATGCTAATGCTATTGCGAAAAATACTGCTAATAACTTTTTCATCTTTCTTCCTCCCCTTGAATCGCTTTATAATTCCATTAATTACATTACAGAATTTTCCGTATATTGTAAAGATAAAATTAGTATTATCTTACAATCTTATCCTATAACTGAATTTGTTCATATATGGTAAAATATATCCATCGCTGATATGTCCAACTATGTAATTTTTATAGCAGCAAAATTACAACTAGACTTATATATACAAATAAAAAAGCACTCATAATGAGCGCCTTTTACATGTTATAACCAATCCATTTTTGTCCTAATGATGTATTAATTAAATACCATGCTTGTTTTACTGTGACATGTTGATTTGCTACATAACCTACTACACGAGGGTCACTTGGTTCATTATGTAATCCCACTCTATGTTCACTAATAAAAAGCTTCGCATGAGCCGCATCGAATCTACTCCACAGCAAGACTCCATTATCTTCATTATATCCTACCCACTTAGGCCCTAAAGATGTATCAATTAAAAACCATGCTTGTTTTACTGTAACATATTGCCAAGCAACATAACCTACTGGGTTTGGATCACTTGGACTATTTAATAAAGGTTTTTTTGAAAACACATAATTAGTTATATTGAATTCATTATTATAATAAACTTGTGCATTCCCGTCTCCCGCTGCCATAGCTGGTGTAGTACCAATAACTGTAAATGCCAATACTAGTGCAAAAAATACTGTAAATAACTTTTTCATCTTTCTTCCCCCTTGAATTGATTTATAATTCCATCAAGTATATTACCGAATTTTCCGTATATTGTAAAGATAAAATTAGTATTATCTTACAATCATATCCTATAACTGAATTTGCTTATATATGGTAAAATGTATCCATCGCTGATATGTCCAACTATGTAATTTTCATAGCAGCAAAATTACAACTAGACTTATACAACATGATTCAAAACAAATGAAGGAGTGTTTTAAGTGAAAGGACATATTCGAAAAAGAGGAAATAAATACTGTATCGTTATTGATATCGGTCCTGATCCAGAGACAGGAAAAAGAAGACAGAAATGGTTTTCTGGATATAAGACAAAAAAAGAAGCACAGGCTGATGTGGCAAAGAAAATTACAGAGTTGAATGAAGGAACTTTTATAGAACCATCTAAAGTTACGTTAAAGGATTATCTAAATCATTGGCTAGAAATTAAAAGTATGAGCATTGAAAAGAGTACCTTTGCTGTCTATAAGGCAGTTATCAACCAACATGTTATACCTAGTATAGGAATGGTTGCGCTCCATAAATTAAATGTTATACACATTCAAAAATGTTATAAGACTGCGATAGATAAAGGGATTGCAAACAATTCTATTCTGCTTATGCATAGAATTTTAAAGAGCGCTTTAAACCTAGCCGTAAAACAAAATATTATTTCTCGAAATCCAGCAGAGTTTGCTGAGATACCTAAAAAAGAAAAAACCCCTATCCAAACTTGGACAGAGGAAGAAGTAAAAAAGTTTTTAGCTCATTCACAAGAATCACGATATCACATTGGGTATCTACTTGCAATAACTACAGGTATGCGTCTGGGAGAAGTTCTAGGTTTACGATGGCAGGACATTGATTTTGAAAAACATACTGTTACAATAAATCAAACATCTGGTCATGATAATAAAATCAAAAAAACTGCAAAAACAAATTCATCAAAACGCACAATTCCTGTACCTAATGAAACAATAGCAGCCTTAAAAAAACATAAAATTTTAATCAATAAAGAGAAATTAAGGTTTGGTTCTGCTTATCTAGATCAAGATTTAATAAATTGTAATGAGTTTGGAAGAATAATAAAAAGAGCACATTTCAGAAAAAGTTTCATTAGGATGACACACAAAGTAGGTATAAAAGAAATTAAATTCCATGATTTAAGACATACACACGCAACTCTACTATTGAAACAAGGAGTTAACCCTAAAATCATCAGTGAGCGATTAGGTCATACAGATATTTCAATGACATTAAGTGTCTATTCTCATGTTTTACCGAATATGCAGGAAGAAGCAGTTAAAAACTTCGGTAAAAGTATCTTTGGATAACCTATGTTTGCAAAATGTTTGCATTTTATCAAAAAAAGTCAAACAAACGTTGTCATATCAAGGTTTGTTTGACCTATCATCTTATATTCTTGATAAAATCTCCGAATTCCTATTGAAATATTTAATAATGGAGCGTTCTCACCACCGCGGGTTATGCATTCGAATCGATATACATAGGAGAAAAAATCTTGTGTTTTTTCATCTTTTATCGGCCCAGACATCGCCTCACAAATATTTTGTGATCTAAGAGGGGAAAAATAGATTTCTTCTTCATTTGTATTTTCTAAATATATAGGACGCTCACAAAAAATATGTGAGATTAAAGCGGGCACCCACTTAGAATACGTTTCATTATCATGTAGTACTGGCAAATTAGAAATCAAATCGGATTGCCATTCATATTTTGGTGGTTCTACTAATCTATTTGGTTTCCAATCATGAATAATCTCATACCAACTTTGAAAAATATAATCGAGCTGCTCTTGTCTAATAGGTTCTTTCGATACAATCCATGGTGTATTTTCATTTAATACGTACGGGTTATGCTGAATAAACAATATATCCGAAAACATATCATACAATCTTTCATTCAAACGTTTCAACTTACTCGTTAATAAAAATGTCTTATAATGTATCTCTACGATGTCCAGCCATTCAATAGGAAAGTATATAAATGATACCTTTTCATTTAAAAGGGGTTCTACTATATTTTCAAATGTTAGCAGCCTTAATTTTTTCATAAAATGATTCCTTCCTTTCTTCAGTTGTCTTGATTATTAAAAAGCTAGAACAATAGTTACTTAATCTAATCCATTTAAACCAAGTATTTAAAAGAAACGTAAAAACTGTTTATTTACATAAATTATTATCAAACCGACTCTTTTAAAAATTCAAAGTAATTATCATGTATAACACCTCTATTATATTTGTATTTCAATACATTCGAATTATACATTACATCTAATGCATTGTACTTATCATTTACAATAACTTTACAAAAAAACCAAAAAAGAACACCTTAATTCGGTGCCCTTTTTACAAATATCAACCTTTATGTAATTGAACATATAGATAACAGTAATCCCCCAAATGAAATTGCTCCTAGTAAACCTACTACAACTCCTGTTAAACAAATACAATCAGCAAGACAAATAGAAGACTGCGATAATGGAACAAATGACCTACTTGTACTCGAACCATATTGTTTTATTTTCTCATAATTCTCATCTAACATTAGATGTAAACATGTTACACCATCCTCAATAGTATGTAGAGGTTCTTTTTCTAATCGCTCCAATAATTTACTATCAAAAGCAACTGATAGAGGATACTGCTTATCTAATTTCATATTTTGATAAATTAGTTGCAAACGAGATAATATATTGTTTTTCTTCTTTTCAGATGTTACTGTACATTTCATTTTATTAAATTCATTTAATAACAGTGTCAATTCATCTCTTTTTCCGTATAAATCTTTAGCTATTTTTCTCTTTAGTTTATACGAATGGATAATAGATTTTAGTTCAATCATATTCATACACTTCCTAATTACATATTATTTACCCGATTATTTTATAGATAAACAGTACTTTTTAATCTTATTTAAATTACACTCAAGCATCTTCATTTACTATCGATTAACATTACATTAACCTTACAAAGTTGTAATAAATTCATTAGCTAGAAGAAATCAATCCCTAAACTAGACAGATATTTGATGATAAAACCATAAGAAAAGAGCAATGATTAGATTTTAAATCTAGTCATTGCTTTATCCATCACCTCTTGATTACATCTATATATCTTATTGTTACTCTTTCACTTGAATGATTGAATATATCCATTAATAATGGCTATATTCTTTGTCGGCAAGTACATATATAAAACTAATGTTTTTTAATTGATAAAGTGAAGCTTTAATTAGCCTTCACCAATCGGGCTTTTATGGGTAGTCCGCCACTTTGCTCTCGCTGAATTTTTTTAGGGTCTTACTGCCCGGCAAATAGCAGGATAAATGCAATCAATATTCATACGTTATAATAGTACCAGTAGTATCAGTAGTACCACTAAAACCATCAAAACAGTTAGAGCAACCACCACAGCCGCCACAACCTCCACAACCTCCGCAACCAAAACAACCGAAGCAACCAATACAACGGAATCCACCACAACGAAATCCGCCACAACGACCTCCACCACAACCACCACAACGACCACAACCGCCACAGCGACGAGCAGCATCTTCAATATAGTAATATGGATATTGATTTTGCTGGTCCCAATAGACAATATTTCCAGATTGGTAATCATTAAGACTTAACGCTTGTAGTTCTTGTTGAAACTGATTCATTTTCATAACCTCCGTTTATAAAATACAACCTCATTGATGCTTCCCTATATTTCTGTTCGTTACATCTAAGTAAAAATAGCGCTATAAACTAAGTTCAATACGTACACCAACAAAGTATGACTTATCACTAAATGATGCACCTTGTTCATATACCTATTTTTGCTATGGGCTCATTTTTATAAAGTGAAACTTTAATCAGTGGGGGGGAGTTCTTCCCCCGCTGATTATTAGCCCTCACCAATCAGGCTTTTACGAACAGCCCGTTAATGCGGGATAAATAAAAATTAAAAAATATGAATTCTAGCGTCATATCTTCATACCTACTAAATTCAATTAATTTCTCAATAATTATGTTGCCATATCCTATATATTTGCGTCTGCCGCTTAGATTTTTCTGTAATGTAAATGCGTTTCGCTATAACATCTCCTAGTGACCGGTTTATATGACGGATAAGAAATTCCTACAAAGAAAAAAGCCCTTATTAGGGCTTTTCATTCTATTTCTCCAGCAAAACTCTCTATGAAATTCCTAATAGAAAAAGACACACTTAGATTGATGCGTCTTTTTGTGATGCCTCTTTTGTGAAATCATATAAAGCAATTGCGCCTAAAAGAACAAGTATACCTTGAGGAACATCTAGTAAAATAGTTTTCCAAATTTCCGGAATTACCCATTTAATATCTGCTGCTGTTTCAAGATATGTTTGGAAATAGCTGATTGTAAAATTAATTATCCCTAAAAATACAAACAACGATAAACCAAATCGAATTAATTTCTTATTTGTAAACATATAACACCTCTCAAAATTCATTGGATATTCCTGCTTTTACTTCTTTATATTTCCATATCCCTATATTTGATTTTAACACAAAAAGAACTCAAAAAAACACAATATGCAAATATGCATATTGTGTTAACAGCACTTCATGGTAATTTAGAAATTCCTGCAAAGAAAAAACAACTCCGTTCAGCTAACAGTGCGGGTTTCTTTTCTTATCTAACTTCATACCTCCAAGCTTTACGTTCAAGGTAAAATTTCATCTCATTACGTTGTGTATCTGAAGTTAGCTTAGTAACATATCCGTTTTATTGTAAAATAAATGTGACAGTAGTTTATCCATTTAATGCGTAGACAACTAAACTAACTTATCGATATGTCATTTCGCTATAACTGCAGTACTATCAACTTTGTACAAATTTGACAAAAAAAATATATAGATAGATATTATCCATACCTATCTATAACATTACTTCTATTCCTTATCCAATTACGTCTTTTACGTCTTTATCCACTGGCCACTTTTCTAATGTATAAGCCATTTCCCAAAATGAATATTCATATTGACTGCTAATAATAAAATGCTGTTTCATACGTTTGCGGTCTGCCTCTGTTACATTTTCAGCGATAGTATCTAAACGTGTAATTTGTTCTTCAACTAGCGTACGGAACCAATCAGATCCATAAGCAGAAATCCATTCGTTATAAATTGGCTCTTCCGGCTGGCACTCTTTTAAGTGTTCGCCAATTTCATAATACAACCAATAGCAAGGTAAAATTGCTGCAATGATATCTCCTAAATGCCCTTCATACGCAGCACGATACATATGTGAAGTATACGCATATGCAGTTGGCGCAGGAATAAAATTATCTTTTTCTTCTTTTGTTATCCCTAGCTTTTTAGCAAAATTCTCATGTAAAGATAACTCGGCCTCATATGTATTTTGAGCATGATGTGCCATACGAGCTGTCGTCTCTAATTCAAGAGCTTTTGCAGCTCCTAAAGTTTGTACTCTAGCAAAATGACTCAAATAATATGAATCTTGAAGCACATAATAGCGAAAACTAGCTAAATCTAATGTTCCTTCACCAAGTTTTTTTACAAAAGGATGGTTAAAACTCGCTTCCCAAATTGAATCTACTTCTTTACGTAATGATTGTGAAAAAGTCATTTAAATCCCTCCAATAATGTATAAAATATAAGTATTTATCCACAATTATTAAAGCTGTAAAATAAAAAAACTTTCTTTACAGGCGTAAAGAAAGTGAAATTGACAGTATTTATTTACTCATTAAATAGCAACGTCGTTCCCACTTCCCTACGCTGGCATTAACCAGATCAGGTACTAAGAGTCTCAAAATCACATTTGATCTCAGCCTATAAAAGGCCCCCCTAGTGGATAAATATTTTGTTTTTATAATGTATTCATCATAGCATACTTCGTGAAACTGTCAAAAGAATTAGTTATATAATCTCCTTAAAACCCTTCTTCATTTCTAACTTTTAATGATGTTTCAATAATCATATCTAATAGTTTGCTATAACTAATTCCCGCTGCTTCTGCACTTTTGGGCAATAGGCTTGATTGTGTCATCCCTGGTAATGTATTAATTTCCATTACATATGGAATTCCGTCCTTCACCATCATATCAACTCTTGCATAAACACTACATTTTAATGCTTTATAACAAGCCAGTGAAGCTTTATTTACACGTTCATTAATTTCTGCTGGAAGTTCGATAACTTCCTCAACTGTACTAGTATCATCATATTTTGCATTGTAATCAAAAAACTCGGCTGCATGTCGAATTGAAACTATAGGTAACTGTTTTCCATCCAGAATAGAACATGTAATTTCATCACCTTTTATATACTTCTCAATTACTACTTCAGAATCCCATTCGAATACAGTTTCTAGCATTGAGATCAATTCATTTTTATTGTAAACGATTTTCACCCCGACACTCGATCCGCCGGAGTTTGGTTTTACCACTAATGGAAATCCTAACTTATCTAACTCATCAAGATTTAGATCCTCCATTTTTGTAAGTTCAATCCAATCTGGTGTTTCTACACCTTCATAACGTAAAATCTTTTTCGAAATATTTTTATCCATACATATACTACTAGATAACATATTACTTCCGCTATAAGGAATCCCTAAACTCTCCAGTGTTCCTTGAACTGTCCCATCTTCTCCGTATTTTCCGTGTAATGCGAGCAATGCAAAGTCAATGTCTTTCGCTTTTTCAATTAAATCCATTTTTTCATTTAATGTAATTGGGACTATTTCATACTTATTTTTATCTAAATGAGCAATCATTTCATTCCCGGTCATAATTGAAACTTGTTTTTCAGACGATACCCCGCCCATAATAACACCGATTTTCATTTTCTCAACTCCAATTTTCATTTTTTAATGTATCACCAATTATTTTAATTCCCCGAACTATTTCTTCTTCTTTCAAGCGCGAAAACCCTAATCGGAAAGTGTTCGCTCCTTCTCCATCAGAGTAAAAAACATCTCCAGGTGAAAACGTAACGCCTTTCTCATAACACTTTTGTAAAAGTGTGCGGGCGTTCATATGCTCTTCTAGCTCTATAAATAAATGCAGTCCACCATCTCCAGTCATTCTTTTGAAAGGAATGTACTGGTTACATGCCCCGACAGCTAACTCATATTTTTTCTTATAAACAGATCTTGCCTTTTTTAAATATTTTTCAAAATATCCCTCATGTAAATATTGAAACAGAACAGCTTGATCTAGCGTAGATGTGTGAATCGTTCTTGCTCTTTTTACGCTTTCTAAATAATGAATCAGCTCTTTATCTGCAATAATCCACCCTACACGTAAACCAGGGAAAAGTACCTTTGAAAAGCTACTAATATAAATCACATTATTGCCAGCACCAGCAAAAGTTAATAATGGAGCTAAATGTGAACCTGAATAACGTAATTCTTCATTAAATCCGTCCTCTATAATAGGAACGTTGTATTTTGAGAATAACCTCATCAATTCCGTTCTTTTCTCTGAACTCGTAACAATACCGGTTGGATTATGATAAGAAGGAATTAAATAAGCAAAATCAAAATCTTTTTCACGCAAACTTTTTTCAACTTCATTCGTATCAATACCATCCTCATGCATATCAATCCCATGAACTTCAAGTCCATGTAAACGGAAAAGCTTAAGTGCAGCATGGTGAGTTGGATTCTCACAAATGACACGACCGGATTTTTTTGATAAAGAAGAGAGTACAATATCCAATCCTTCTGTAAATCCATTTGTAATTAGAATATCTTTATTCGAAATGTCTACACCTTTCATTTCCATGTAATGAAGTAAATAATTCATTAACGGTCTATATCCCTTTGCATATCCGTAGTTCAATACGATGTCCCCTTCAATGGACATACGAGTAAGAAAAGCTCTTTTGAAATTTTCAACATCAAATAGCTTCTCATCCGGGGCTATACTATTAAAAACAATCATTCCCTTTTCCCAACGAACACCATGTTTCATTAAATCTAATTCGTCCGCTAATGCGGTCACTGTATTAAGTTTATTTTTCCAATCTATTTCAACAGACGAAGTGTTAGATATATCCACCTTCGCAACAAAGTTCCCTTTTCCTTTAACTGCATAAATGAGTCCTTCTTGCTCTAAATCTGCATAAGCAGCGAGTACAGTGTTTCTACTCACACTTAGTAATTCACTTAGTTCCCTTGTTGATGGGATTTTTTGATCCCCGAGCAAATGCCCTTTCATAATCATCTTTTTCAAATAGTCTTTTAATTGAATATAAACGGGACGATCTTTAACAACTTTAAAATCCTTAAACAATTCCTTACCCCCTGCAATCATTTTTGCATATTTATTTCATTCTCAAAAGGTCCACGACATATGTATTTTTTATAAAGGGCGGTACGGTCTTACAAATCTTTTCGATATAAGTTAATTACATCTTTTAAAGCTGCAGCTGCAGCGCCTCGTGGATTAGAAGCCCCACCAATTGTAGTAACTTGTCCCATCGTATCTGTAAAGAACGTAATTCCTTTTTCGCTCCCATTTACTTTTGCTAACGGATGATCTTTTTCTATTTCGCACGGTTCAACATTTAAATTCACATTGCCACCTTCATCCTTATATATTGATGCTATTAATTTAATAATTTTATGTTGTTCCTTAGCGTTTTGTATTTGCTGTTTTGTAACGTGCTCGATTCCTTTTATATGTATATCAGTAAGTGTTTTCTCTGTTTCCATTAAGCTGTTTGTCAAAAGTAACAATTTACACGCACTATCTGAACCACTTATATCTAATATAGGGTTTGTCTCAGCAATTCCTTTATCTTGTGCTTCTTTCAGTGCTTCTTCAAATGTCATATCTTCCTCATACATTTTCGTAAGAATATAATTAGTTGTTCCATTTAATATTCCTTCTATTTTTTCAATACTGCAACCGGCTAAACTAAATTGTCCGATATCTAGTGTCGGTAGTGCAGCGGCTGTTGCACCGCTATATCGAATTCGGACATTTGCGCCTCTTGCTGCTTCATTTATTTCTCTCCAGTTTGTAACGAGCGCACCTTTAGAAATTGCTACTATATCCATCTGTCTCTCAATGGCTTGTTTCATATATTGTTTCCCTGGATTTCCATCTTTAAGATTTGTAACTGTTGATTCTACCAATACAGTACCACTTATGCTAGTTGTTGCACGTTCCTTCGGATGATACTCTAAATATTTTTCAATTGCAGCGGTACCGCCACCATACATCAATAAATGATGAAGTGATAATCCGGCTTCATTATGTATTGCAATATTTCTCCCTAATACGCCACTTACAACTAATTGAATCCCATATGTTTCATATATATATGAATATTTTTCATTTAATAATTTTATAAACTCTCTGCCTACTGTTCCGTATCCTGATAATACAACTTGAATTTTCATAATATCCCCCCATATTTTTCTACCAAATCCCTCTTTCAATATAATATAAAGCGCTCTCGAATTCCATCGAGAGCGCTTTATTATTACCTATTTCGGTAAACGTGATAGCTTTTCAGCAATTGTTCTATAAAACTCTTGAATGCTAGAAAAACCTAACGAGTCTGAAACACTTAACCCTACCATGTCGAGATGGTCCCAATTCGCTTTCGTTTCGATATGATTCCATTTTCCAACCTGTAATGACTCATTATTATTTACAGTAACATTAGAAGATGGTGCAATCATAGAATTTGTATTTACTACACCATCATTTTGCCACCAAGAAGTATCAACTAGCGGACGGTTTTCTTCATATCTCGCATAAGAACCTAAGAAAAATGCATTTCCCATTAACACTTTATTCATCGTTATATGAGGCAAATGTAAACCTGTTATAGGTGCTGCTTGTGATGCATGTCCACTATAGGATAAATAATACACATCTGGTTGCGTCTTTACCCAATTATTTAACTCCTTTGCACCATCTGTACTTAAATCCCATTGACTTATATCTTTTGTATTTTTCCAAAGTGAACTATTTAGAATACGATTACAATATTGGAAAAAGGACTCTCCAGCATTCTTCTTTATACCCCATTGATCCAATTTAAAATCATATAATGATAAATTATTGTTTCCCCCAAAACTTGCAGCTGTAATGAGTAAATCTTTAACGAACGGCAGTAGAAGACTACCATCCGCAAGTGTTGTACCGTTGTGAGGGGTTGCTAATGTTGTAACACTATGAACATATGATTTTCCGCCTTCAAATAGTGGTGATATTTTGGTGTTTGGGTGATTTTTCACATAATTCTTTTCTTCAAAACTACCTTCTTTTAATAGCTGTACTAATGTTCTAATCGTTTGTCCACCCATGCTATGTCCAACTAAATGAACTTTATTTGTTTCAGTCCAATTCGGTGCAAAACCACTATAAGTTCTGCCAAAACGATTATGTCCATGTTTCTCAGCATGTACGGCACCATAGTCTACTGTCCCACCGTTAATTTGTGCATACAATTCACATGCACGATCCCAGTTACTAGAAACAGGTCCAACAGCAGCGGTATGTACCGTATAACCATTTCGTTTCAAATCTTCCTGTATATCATGAACACCACCCCAATATTTTACGCCCAGCATTTCTTCCCTACCCCATCCAGCAAATCCATTCACCAATATGATAGGATAATTATTTTGTTGCCTTTCTTCAGCGTATGATATTTTCGCTGCGAATGAACATACGGTCACTAATGCGAAAAAACATATTTTTAAAAATAACTTCCCCATACTTTCTCCCCCTAATAAAACGTTTACATTTTTCTTTCCGAAAAATTAACAGAATAATTTAATAACTTAAACATAATGTAAAGTATTTTATATACGTTGTATATATAGAAAACATATACAAATGTTGATAAATATTAATTCAAGTAAATATTTACTTTTTACAATATAACTTGTAAATCTATTTATTTAGATTTATAATTAGATATAGTTTCCTCATGTTAAAAAGATTTAAAAACCATAAGAAAACTAATCTCATTGCTTCAAAAAGGAGGAAAAAACATGCAAATCGGATCAAATATTCATACATTATCTCAACCTACTAAAATAACTCCATCTACTCTTGAGCATAATACTATCTCTTCTACTAAACTTGAAAGTAAGAAAGTAAATGATCCTATCAAGTTTGATATTCGTTCATCTGAAAAAGAAATGAAACAGCCTGAGCATAAATTTAATGAATTAGATTTATGGAAGATGTTAAAGGATAAAGGTGTTCCTTTATGGATCATCCTTGAAATGCTACAAAAGGCTCGTAAAGAAAAAGAAGCCCAAAATAATTCAGTTCAAAATTCAAATGCGATTGAGGAAACAAACGAGACTCGATTAAATGAAGTAATGTAAAGCATAATAATTGATTTGTCTATAAACTAAAAAGAGTTCGAAGCTGATAAACTTTCTATCAACCTCGAACTCTTTTTTAAGATTTTTCGCCAATCGTTACAAATTGAAAAGATACTTCTCCTTCCAAACCTTTAATTAGCTTTTTTACTTTGACATTTTCATTAACCATTGTATTCTCTGTCGACATTTTAGGTCTTTCGTCACCTAGAGATTTCTTTAATTGAAGAAGGTGCATTTTCGTTTCATTTGCTTTTATTTCCTTATATACGCTATTTTTTGCTACAATCACATACGATTGCGTTGGATATTTACGAGTGTTTCCTATCCAAGTGTCACTATCGTATGTAACAGGAATCTCATTTCCTTCTATTTTAATACTTTTCATAGTCTTTTCGTCTTCATTTGTAAACAATAGTGATCCTTCTTTTGGGAATTTTGGTAACGTATCTAAAATATAATTGGAGCCATTACCTCGTTTATGAAAAATTTTTTCTTTAATCAGTGCTAGTGCTGTAGATTCATTTAAAATTAATACATGTCCATTTCCAACTTCACCTTTTTTCACAGAAAACACTTCATTTTCTTTCGTAATTTCCTGATAACGATTAATAATTGGTGAAATATTATTTTCATCTCCAATAATTAATACACCGTTTGCAGGAAATGAGTTATCCTTTTTAGAGCATGAACTAAAGCTTATTAAAAGTATTATAGTTAACATAAAAATAGTTAAAGTTCTTTTCATCACGGTTCCTTTCATAATTCATATCATTTTTTACATGCTTTTCTGTAATTTTATTAGTTGATATCCTTTATTGCTCCATAGTCTTATAAAGCTTTTGTAGGTAACGCCAACGAGTAATAAAGAAATATAAAACTTGTATACATATAAATGAAATTAAAATAAAAATCGAGCTATTTAAAATAGAAAAACTAACTAATTGTTGCAGTGCCGTATACGCTACTACAGTATGAATCACCGCAACAGCAATCGGTAAGAAGAACATTAATAATAACTGTCTCGTTACAACTTTTTTTAACTCTTGTTTACTTAATCCCATTTTCGAAATCATTTTATATTGTTGTTGATCACGGTCCAAATCAGTGTATAATCGGAAATAAATAAAACTAGCAGCAAATGTAAAGAAAACGATTCCGACTAAAACACTTGCCATAAGTAATAAACCATTCTTTTGCTTTGCCTCCAACAAGTTTAATGTTAAAGCTTCAAAGTAGAAATCACTGTCCCTAAGATCTTTATCGAATATACTTTTTAATTGATTTGAGATCTCTTTCGTTCTTATCCAATCATCTACAACAAATCCGTAAGTACGATGTTGAATATCTTCATCCTCTGGATTACTCGTCAGAGGAATTTCATCATACACATGATCTTGAACAGCAATATAAATACTACTAGAATCATGTGGTAAAACTAAATTCTCTACAGTTTTCTTCACACGAAATGTCTTTGTCCAATCTCCTTGAATGACTTCAATATTTTTTTTATAGTCACCATTTTTAAATTCTTGCTTTTGTGACACCCTCCCAGGGATTAGTAAAATTTCATCTTCTTTTTCAATCGTTTCATGTTGGTACCCGAGTGCTCTCGTAAGTTCGTTATATTCACTTAATTTCAATACATTTACGTTACTTTCTGTAAATTTACTTGAAGATGAAGCCATTCGATACGGAATATTTGCATCCAAGAGATGTTTTTTTATAATAGAGAGATGTTTATCTACCAATTTGTTATTTTCAGAGCTTTCATACAGAAATGTATATGGGTTTGTCATCCACACTAAATTTCTATTACCAATAGCAGCTGTTGTACCAATAGCTGTAAATGCAACTGCTGAAATAATAGATACAATAAAAAACATCGTTGCATTATCTTTCATACGGTAAATTAATTCAGAAAACGTTAATATATTTGTTCTTTTTAAAAAGAAAGATTCTCTCCTTTTAGCAAGATGTAATATATAAACGCTACACTGTGTATATAAAAAGTACGTTCCTATAATTACTAGTAAGACACCCATTCCGAGTGTAGTAAAGCTGGAACTTGAAATAAAGCGAAATACTGAGAAATATCCATATCCTATACTAATTAAAGAAAGCAGTGATAATAAAATTGAAGATTTCGGTTCAGGTTTTGGCTTTTCCTCTGCTCGAATAAGTTCCACAAGTTCCGTTACTTTTATCATTTTAAATGTAAATAATGAAACAATTAAAAACAAGAAAAGAAATGTAATAACTGTTAATAATACAGCTCGGACTGGTATATAAAAAGGCAAACCATTATTAATCATTAATACACTTGCGCTTATCAATAAAACTAGTTTAGAAAATATGAGTCCAATGAAAATCCCTATACAAATTGAACCAAGTCCAATCAACATATTTTCAATTAATAATAATTTCTTAAACTGTCTCATTGACATACCTTGCATCATTAATATGCCAAATTCTTTCTTACGAGTTTTTAAAAATGAACTAACTGAATATAGAATAAAGAAAAATGAAAATACAAAAATCAAACCTTGCGAAATTGTAAATCCCATCGTACCATATGCACTCATTGTTGCACTTGTTGATTTTAATTCCCCTTGTAAATCAGGATGAAATAATAAAAGAGCATATGTAAAGAAAACCATAATAGAAAATGTACTACTTAAAAAATGGGCAGCATATGTACGCTTATTACGAAAAATATTATTAAATGCGAACTGACGAAAAGTCATGCCTTTTCCCTCCTAACAAAGAAAGAACATCCATAATCTTTTGATAAAAGGCTTGTCTGCTTTCACCACAATAAATTTCGTTATAAAGTTGACCATCTTTAATAAATACTACTCTACTGCAAAAGCTCGCTGCATACGGATCATGTGTAACTAACATCATCGTTGCTTTTTCTTCTTTATTTAGAGTATCAAGCATCTCCATTACATCATTTGAAGATTTAGAGTCCAAGTTCCCTGTTGGTTCATCTGCAAGTAATAATTGCGGCTTATGAACGATCGCACGAGCGATTGCTGTTCTTTGAGCTTGTCCCCCTGATATTTCAAACGTTCTTTTATTCAAGATATCTGTAATATTTAACTTTTCTGCAATCTCTTCCAATCGCTTGTTCATTTCTTGCACGGAAACACCATCTAAAGTCATCGGCAATACGATGTTTTCTTTTACAGTAAGTGTGCTAAGAAGATTAAATGATTGAAATACAAATCCTAATTGTTTCCTGCGGAATAACGCTAATTCTTCTGATGATAATTGAAAAGGATTTGTACCATTTATTAAAATTTCTCCCGATGATGGAGAATCAATAGTAGATACCATATTTAATAACGTTGTTTTTCCACTACCTGACGGGCCCATAATTCCTACAAATTCACCTTCTTGAATTGATAAATCAATATCTACTAATGCTTTATAAGGTACTTTCCCTTTATATACTTTACTAATACTATTTGCCTGCAAAATTTCCATTTATATTCTCCCTTCATTTCCACTGCTCACTATAGAGTGTAAATGAATTGTCTTACAGCTCATATTGATTCATCTTTCATTTATCTTACACGCTTGTAAGATTTCTAAAAAAACTGATAACAAATCTATTTTCAATCTATAAACAAAGCATATCTACCTTATAATATTTGCATATTGGTTTGAATTACAATGCTATTTTCTAATCTTTATTTTATTAATATAAAAAGACCGATTTTTTATCGGTCTTTTTACTTTCAAATATTATATTTTAACTGTTGTATGTAGTTGAAGCATATTTGAGTTACCCATTAAATACTATTTCACTTTATAATAACCTCTGCAAAAAAATGAGCGCTTCGGTTTCATTGCAATCAAAAACGAATTGTAAATATCTGAGGCGGAAATGAATGTGTTTATCCAACATATAAATAATAAAATTGATTTAATATTTCCTGATACAAAGAACGACATCATAGCAGGAACTACTGATAATACAATAATAGGCAAGCTCATAAAGACCCAAAATCTCTTTTTGGATAAGACTGCATTTGTATTTAGCCAAAAAAATCTTTTACTAAATGTTAAGCTAATATCCCCTTTTTTACTTATTACTAAAATGTGTATACATTCGTGAATGATGAAGACTAAGATACCTATTATGATAAGATAAAATATATTAATATGAGTGAAACCTGTTTCAAAGAAATAAGGTATTAGAAAAATAATTATCTGGAGTATATATACAAACTTCATATAATGTTTTCGGTACCAATTATTCTGTATAAAAGGAGTCCATTCTGAATAAACCATACTTATTTGTGGTAAGTGACGAAACCAAATTATAATATGTGTTCCCCTCCCTCATTTAAACTAATTCCTGACTTAAAGATTTAATCTACTAGTACTCAACCGTAAGTTTTATATGTAACTCTTTAATAGACTTACCAGCAATTTTTGTTGACTAAGACTAAATGCTTCTTTATACCGCCCACTTTTCTTTTCCCTTCCATTTTTTAAGTAATTGATTTGTAGAATGATTTGAGTAAGAAATTTGTATTATCATTGATACATAAATTCGACAAAATATTCCAATCCCCTTTTCATAAATGATTTTCAACTCGATATCCCACGTACAGCTTGATCTTCCTATTTTGTTGAAAAGCAATTCCATCAAGAAATCGTACCTTTCATATGTTAGCAGGTATAAAGTGAAACATTAATCAGTGGGGGTTTTGTTCATCACCCACTGATTATCAGCCATCACTATTCGGGGGCTTACTGCCCGACAAATAGCGGGATAAAATGAATATAAAAAAGCTTAGAGTTTTAGCTCTAAGCTTTTAATGATCTCGTTTTAATTCCTTTTACAGAGAAATATTTTTTATCCATTCAGATTTACTCAATACATAATGATTATATAGTTGATTTTCTATCTTCTGTTCACTCAAATAAGTAAACCCGCATTTTTTAATAACTTTATTTGATGGTGCATTGTTAATTAAAGCAATTGCGTTGAGGACAATTAAATTTGTTTCTTTAAACAAATAGTCAATTAAACCTTTAGTCGCTTTTGTAGCATAGCCATGATTTTGATGTTCATTTGAGATAGCATACATTATCTCTCTGTTTGGTGAAGGGAGTTCTTCTTTCATGCCTGTGCAGCACCATCCAATGCATTCATTTGTAGCTTCCTTAAATATTCCTAGCTTTAACATATGATTATCTATGTTGTTGGTAGTTTTCACTGTCTCAAGAAATGCTTTGTTTGCTGGTATTTCGTAATTTGCAATCCAATCCATCCTTTGTTCTTTTGTTGATTTCCAGTCTGGTAAAAACTTTTCCGGTTGATTTGCTATTTTATAAATACTCTCTGCATCTTTGACCATAAACTCTTGCAAGTATATATCTCCACAATCTATTCTAAATAACTTAGTTGAACTCTCTTCTCCCATGTTAATCCCCCTTACTTACGTTATAGCGCCTTTATCTGCTTCGTAAGTTCTATAAATCGTTCATCAAGTTCTTTATATTCTTTGTCGTTAGAAGTTAAAAAGCTTAATTTACCTAATACTTCTTGTCTCTCTGTTTCTAACGTTAAACGTAGCTCTTCAATCTCATCTCTTGTTTTAGTAGGTTCTTCTAGCTGCTTTTGTATCGTATTGTTTGAAAACACGAGTTTTATGTTAGTGGTTTTCTCCAGAAAATATCGATCGTGAGATACAATTACTAATGTTCCGTTATACTCAGCTAATGTATTTTCAAGTTGTTCACGTGAAGGTAGATCCAAGTGATTCGTCGGTTCGTCTAAAATGAGTACATCTTTTTCATCTAAAATATAAGCCATTAGCTTACATTTTACTCTTTCTCCCATACTCATATGCTCAATCGGCTCTTTCCATTGAGACGCTTGGAATCCTAAATGTTTCATTAAATTTTGGACTTTTCCCCTTTCTTCAAACGTCTCTTTAAAAAATAAATTTTCCGGTGTTTTATCAAGCGGTAAATCAAAAACTTCTTGTGTTAAATTGCCGATGTTTGCAGAAGGTGAAATCCATATTTCTCCTTCTGCAGTTTCGTTTCCCATAATCATCTTCAGTAATGTTGTTTTCCCACTACCGTTTGGTCCAACAATCGCAACTTTCTCACCGTGCTGAATTGTAAAATTAACGTTTTCAAATAATACTTTCCCATGAAAGTCTTTTTTTAATTGCTTCACTTCTAAAAAGCGTTTTCCTACTTTTTTGTTCGCTTGAATAGAAAACTCAACTGAATATTCTTCTTTCACACGTTCTACTTTCGTTTTCTCCAGCTCTTTTTCGAGTCGTTTTCGTTTTGACTTCACTTGTGCATCCATTCGCTTCGCTTTTACACGATAGAATTCTTTCACACCTTCTTGTTTTGTAGACTGCGCGTGTGCCTTTTGTGACCATGAACTCAATTCTTTTATATGTGTTTCTACTTGTTCTATCTTTTTTTGCTGCTTTTCATATTCACGCTGCTGCGACTTCCTTCTTTGCTCACGTACTTTCATGTAGCTCGTATAATTACCACTATGCTCAATTAATTTTTTGTCCTCAATTGACCATATTTTTGTTGCGACAACATCTAAAAAATATCGGTCATGCGATACAACAATAACAGTACCTTTCATCTTTTTTATTTGTTTAATGAGAAATCCCGTACTGATCTCATCTAAATGATTTGTCGGTTCGTCTAATATTAAGACATTAGGATTTTCGGCAAATCCTTTTGCTAATCGAATTTTCAGCTTTTCACCACCACTTAAAGTATGAAAATCGTTCGTTGGCACGCCCCATTTCGCAAGAAGTTCTGCTTCTTGCGAAATCACATCATTACTAATAAAAGATTCTATTTCTTGCTCAACATATGCGGTTGTCATATTCATTTGCTGCCATTCAACAATCCCTTTTGAAGGCTCAATCTTTCCATTTATTAATTGAAGTAACGTTGATTTACCAGCACCATTTTTACCAATTAATCCGATAACATCCCCTTGTTTCACTGCTACATTCATTTTTTCTAACAAAGTATTTTCCATTATTTCAACGTAAACATCATTTAATTTTAAAATTTCTTTCATATTACCGATCCCTTTCATTAAGGGAGAACAAAAAAATCCTCCCAAAGTAATTTTGGCAGGATTAGTCGTTACATTATTTATACCCAAATAAGCTATTACGCAAATCAAATAGCAATACCGTTGTTTGGAATTGGGCAGACTAATCCTAATTTTTATAAATTGAAATTTATTTCATTTCAACATTTAAAAATAAGATTAGTTAATCATCGTCCACCCATCATTCCTTTCCGTCATTAATAACCATATTGTACCATACTAGTACTGTATGAGTAAATGCAATTATTTGTGCTGTTAAAAAGATCGCTTTCTTTTAGGCTTATTTATCATTTCTTAGCTTCATATTGAACAAGCACAAATTACATTGATTGTAATACGTCCTTTAGATTTCCCCAGTAGTAAACTTCTAAGCACTCTCTCTTATATAAAGTGAAACTTTAATCAGTGGGGGTTTTCTTCATCCCCCACTGATTATTAGTTGAACCAATCGGACTTTTATGGGCAGTTGATCCCCCACCTAATTTCTTTGCTTTCGCTGAATTTTGAGCTGGGGGGCTTACTGCCCATTAAAGCGGGATAAATTTTATATAAAAACAAAATGTTATTCGTTACCCAATAACCACTTATTGTTTTTCGATAAATTTTTATTGATTATTCCCTTGTGATAAGCTATTATATCTTTACAGAAAATAATAATGTAAGGATTGAATTTATGGACAGGACATTAAAAATCACAAAGTTAAATATGTTTTTAAGGATTTTTCTCATCCCGATTATAGTAGGGATTATTGTTGGTATACTAACTAAATTGGGGCAAAGTATACTTCCTGGACACTGGAATTCATTAGCTAATCTAGGAAGCGTTTGGTTAGTTCCATCCTTTTTTGTGGCTAGCTTTAGTTATTCTAAGCGTTCAGCTATACTTTCTGGTATCCTTGCACTACTCGGTATGGTATTAGGCTACTATGGTTATGCAATAGTTATTAAAAATGTAGCTCACTCTATTTATTTTATATCTGTATGGATTGTATGTGCATGTATAGGAGGAACTATCTTTGGAATTGCAGGTTTTCTATGGAAAGATACTACAAATCCACTTCATAAATTCGGAAGCGCACTTTTAAGTGGAGTTTTTGTAACGGATGGACTTCACATTCTTTTAAATTTTGAACACTATAGTCACATGTTACCTGTTGGATATACCGAAGTCATAGTCGGGATTATCTTGATTCTTGTATTAGAACGCTCTAATGCTAATCGAATTTCTTCTTTCTTAATGATGGTTCCTATCACTATTTTAGGATTAATTGGATATAAATTATTAAGTTTGTTTGTTTAATTACAATACTGTATCATGAAAAAATAAAAGACTAATTCTATTATAATCCACAAAAAATATCACGAATTTGAACATTATACTTATTCATGTTAATACACTCATTCATAGGATGGATACATACAGCTACCTCTTTCAAAGGGGTAGCTTTTTTCTTACAAAATCTATTTATCAATTTATTATTAAATCCTTCTAATTTAACACCCGTATTTATTAACGTGTCATTATACATATTAAGATGACCTTTTACTATTTCATATAATTGCTATAAAATAAGGCTAAAAAACTTATCTCCAAAGTTCTTTAGCCTAGATCAATTATCTACACATTAAAAAATTTAATTCGTACAACGGTACCTTTACCAACTTCTGAATGAATCTCTACACTATGCCCTAATTGTTTTGTAATTTCATATACAAGATATAGCCCCATTCCTGTTGATTCTTTAAAATCTCTACCGTTTTCTCCTGTAAAGAAAGGTTTGAATACTCTTGGTAAATCTTGCTTCGGTATACCTACGCCATTATCAGCAATTTCAAGTATAACGGTATTATCTTCCTTACAAGCTTTCACTTTAATCTTTTCTCTACTACCTGATGAATACTTAATCGCATTCGATAGTATTTGTCCGATTAAAAATTGTAACCATTTCACATCACTTTCTACAGTAATGTCCTTATCAATTTCAAGCTCTGGATATACAAAATTCCGGATAAAGAATCGTTTATGTTCATGTACCGAATCATTCACTATTTTATGTAGTTGTACCCTTTCTACATAAAAGTCTTGTGTAAACGCTTCTAAACGTGCGACATACAGAGCCATTTCTAATCCCTTTTTTAATCGATCAGTTTCCTCATTTATACTTTCAAAACGTGAATCTACTTCATCCTGTGTAATTAATTCTATTACAGATAAAGGTGTTTTCATTTGATGGATCCACTGATTCATAAAGGTTAAATGGTCATTATTTTTTCTCTCTTGCATTTGCAGCTGATTTTGATAATGTCTATATTGCACCTCAAGTAGTTCTTGAAGAGCAGCCGATACAGCTGCAAAATCAGATTTTTGAACAGATTCATCCAAAGATTGCATCGGGTTTGCTAGGCGCTCATAAAAAGAACGATGTGTAAAATAACGAAACACTAAATAACTTCCCATAAAGAAAATACCTAGAAACATTGCATATAACGCCGTTGTAATATGATTATGCCCATCAAACCAATATACGAGAAATATAGCTAGTAGTTGAATTATGGTAAAGCAAATAAGTGGTATATGATCACGTATAAACAACCTTATCATTTTTCTATACCAGTATCCCAAGTAATATGCAATCTATATCCAACACTACGAATCGTTTCAATCGCACCTTCTATATGTAACGTTTGTAACTTTTTACGCACACGTGTTGTATTTACACTTAATGTATTATCATCAACATAAGATTCACTATCCCATAATTTATTAAGTAACACTTCTCTACTCACAACACGCGGATAATTTTTCATTAATGTCTCTAATAAAATAGCTTCGTTTCTCGTTATATCAATCTCGTCATTTCTAAGTTTCAATACAAGTCTTTCAGGATATAAACAAAGACCTTGTTGCTCAATCATTCGCTCTTCTAGTTTCGGTGCATAATCTCCATATGCACGTCTTAAATGACTACGAATTTTCGCCACTACAACTTCATAATGAAAAGGCTTCGGAATAAAATCATCGCCACCGTTTTCTAACGCCATAACTTGATCCATCGTGCCTTCACGGGCCGAAATGAATAGTATCGGACATGTTGAAACTCCGCGAATTTGACGACACCAAAAGTACCCATCAAAACTCGGTAAATTAATATCTAATAAAACTAACTCTGGTTGTTCTTCTAAAAAAATGTTTAATACATTTTGAAAGTCCGATACAATAACTCCTTGATAACCATATTTCGCAACATGTGTCGATAATAGTTCTGCAATTTTCATATCGTCTTCTACAATCATAATTTTGACCATTATTGAACTCCTTTTTAATCCGCAATCTCAAATATACTTATATAGAATAAATACTACCTCTTTTCACAAAATCCGTAAATTAAAAAAGGATGCTTTTATACAAAAGTATCCTTTTTCGTCCCTTATCTATTTAATATGAAATTTACTAAAAATAAATCCTAGTTTCTCCACATAATCCATTCCTAGTTCCATACGCGCTGTTTTCAGCGGATCCACAACTTGGCAAACTTTTAAATTACCTGCTGCCGATAATAAAAGCGTTGCATCAGCTTTAGACATTGCTAATTCTTCATGTAAAAATGTCACCATATTACGTACAGCACGATTTGCTGCATCATCTAACAATTTCTCTGAAGCAATCGTCATCATTTTTTCTTTTTGAATAGCCATTGGTAATGGCCATTGTTTTCCTTTTATAATTTGAACTGTTACCGTTACCTCACCAGCAACCTCTACACCACTAACACCAATTTCACCATCACCCATCGCTGCGTGTAAATCACCTAACGCTAATAGTGCTCCTGGGACATTAACTGGTAGTAGTAATGTTGTTCCTTCTTTAATCTCTTTATAGTCCATATTCCCGCCGTGATCATGCGGTGTGCCACATGAAATGCTCTCTTCTTTCGGTGCAGTACCAATTACCCCAATCATTGGATTAATCGGGATTTGTAGTTCACTTGAAAACAAAACATGTTCATTATGTATTGGGACAATTTTCACTGTATTTTCATTTAACTCATCCCCTATTACACCAAGGTTTGCACCTGTAGTTAAAACGCCCTGCTCTGCAATTTTAATCTTTTCAATCGTTACGGCTAATATATCGCCAGGTTCTGCTCCTTTAACATATACAGGTCCAGTGGCTGGATTAATTCGGTTCCAATCTAATTCTTGAAACACAACATCTTCAGAATCGATTTGATTTTCAAAGCAATCATATGTTTCAAATACAAGACTGCTCCCAATTTCTACTTCCATACACGGCTTATTTTCTGGTGACATTGAGTAAATGATATGGTCTTTATGAATTCGATACATAATACCTCTCCCTTTTATATTTATCTACTAATACTAATTAGCTTTTTTTATACAAGCTCCTCTTAAAATTAAATGTTATTTTTAAGTAAAAAAGCACGCAGATTGTTTTATAACATACACTCTTTACTATAACAGAAAGGTGGTATCACTATGCCCCTTATTCCATACAACGAAAGTGATGTTGATTTACTAGCTCGATTAATTCGTGCTGAAGCTGAAGGCGAAGGTCGCCAAGGTGAGGAGTTAGTTGGATGCGTTGTAGTAAACCGTGTATTTTGTGATTGCTTAGATTTTAAACAACTCCGTACCGTACGAGACGCTGTATATCAAAGCCCCGGCGGATTTGAAGCAGTACAATATGGATATTTTTATCAACGCGCTCGTGAATCAGAAAAAGAAATCGCACGAAAAGTTTTACAAGGTCAATGGCGCTGGCCTGCACGATGGGCTCTTTGGTATTTCCGTCCAGTTGGAGCTTGTCCACCTGAATGGTATAATCAGCCATTTGTAGGACAGTTTAAAAGCCATTGTTTTTATGAACCAAGTGGTGATGAATGTCCGAAAATGTATTCACGATAGTAAAATTTGCAACGCAAGTACTTAGAAATTTTGGTACTTACGTTGCTTTTAACTGTGTTTTAGAAATCTAATAGTGTGATGAATTTTTCTATGCCTACTACATGTATTAATAATGGTATACGAGGACCATTTGATTGATTCATAATGAGCTTATATATAATAGTGAATAATTGTTTTTGATTTTCTTTCATTATTTTTTTATTTTCATGATGACAAATCGTATATAATTGCTCCATTAAGTTAGAGTAATCTTTAATAGAACGAAGTATTTTACAAACTTCTACTAGCCATTCTTTCTGCCTTTCATCTAATGTGTAGTAAAACTCAGCATTTTTCTCCTGATTTACCGCGATTAATTTTTCAGATTGAAAGTTTCTTATCCAATACTCTGCGCGATTACTTATCACTCTCATTTCATCTAATGCATAACTCCTATCTATTTTCTTTAATATCCCCTGTAAAATAGTTGAATCAAAATTTAATAATGGTAACGTTCCTGCCACTTGATTAAACCTCGGATATTCTTTAAACACGCTATCAACTATAGATAGTTTAATTGCATCAAATAAATCTTCATTTTTGAGCATTTTATTTTCATAACTATCTTTCAATCGTTCATATTCTGTATAATTGCGAATCACATCTTCATACAACCCAATATGAAAAGCAGCGCCTGGTTTGTATTTTGCAAACATAAAGAGAATTACTTCTGGTATATACACTTTCAATAAATCGCTTGGTGTAATACTATTCCCTGAAGAACTAGACATTTTTTCATGATTCCCTTTAATACCAATGAAATCGTAAGCAACGTAATGAGGCGCTTCACAATTGAATATTTTCCTTGCAATTTCTTTTGATACATTATAACTACCCGTTTCTGATGAATGATCTCTACCGCCCGGTTCAAAAACAACATCCTCTATCATCCATCTCATCGGCCAATCGATTTTCCAATTCAATTTCATTTTATTTGTATTTAATACGGATAACTCTTTTTCATTTCCGCATTCACATTCATACCGGACTATTTTTAATACTTCATTAAAATGTGTAATAGTTGTTGTATCTTTTCCGCACCTCTCACAATATAATGTAGCTGGATAAAAGCTCTCTCGCTCTTTTTCACTACACTCTCCAGTTTTAAAATCCATTAAAATATCATATATTTCTTTTCGTTTATACAAAGCCTCTAAAATATTTTCATTATACCTTCCACTTCTATATTCATCATGTTGATAAATAAATTCTACTTCAATTCCAAATGCTTGAAGCGATTTTTCAAACTCTTTTTCAAAATGCTCCGCATACGAGTTATGACATCCATACGGATCTGGAATATCACAGTATGGCATACCCATATACTTTGCAAAAGATGGATCAATATTTTTTGGAACTTTTCTAAACCTATCATAATCATCCCACGAAAATATAAAACGAGTCTTTTTCCCTAAATCTTGAAGTGCTCTTACTACGAAATAAGTCGTTACGATTTCACGAAAGTTCCCAATATGAACAGAACCTGACGGACTAATTCCAGATGCACAAACAAACGTTTCTTTATTTGGATGTTTCCTAATTAATTCATGTGCTACTTCATACGCCCAATGCATATATTACTCACCTCAATTATTTTTTGTTTCTCATTTCCAGTTTTATGCAACAAAAAAACTCCCACCCCCAAGATTATTCATCTTGAGGACGAGAGTTGTTAGCTTCGCGGTACCACCTCAGTTTGTTAATATGTCACCATATTAACCTCTTCAGGTACGGCAAAATATGCTTATACCCTATCTCTATAACGGGAGAACCCGTCGCACCATCCCTAAATAAATTAGTTCCTTGCGCAGCTCCAAGTCTTTTTTCATTAAGATGTATACCGCTCTTTCTCAGCTACCAGAGCTCTCTGTACGTATTCTTTCTTAACTACTCTTCTCTTCTATGCCTTAAATATTAGTTTTTTAATATGATAATTTATAACACTTTTATTGTCAAACTTTTCCGAATCGAAATCGTAAAATTATCTAAAAAAATTCTTTATCGCTTCTAATTGAATTTTGTGGCTACACTCATCACAACAATATGCTCCTTTTGGTTTCTCTTTAAATCGCTTATATTTTTCACTACCTTCGTAAACACGAAATATATTCTTACAAGAAAAGCAAACAATCTCATAAAACATCATATGCATTTTCCTCTCCGTGTTTATAAACCTTTTAATCACTTGAGAAGATTAGTTTTCTAGAGCACAAATCATAATATCCTCTGACTAAAAGGTTTACCTCTATTCTTATCGAATTATATTAATATCTTATAACGCGAGGTGAACATCTTGTTCAGTAATATAGACTTAGTTTTAAATGCTAAAGCAAGTTTAGCTGAAGGACCATGTTGGAATGAAAAAAAGCAACTTTTATATTGGGTTGATATTATGGAGAAAAAATTATGCATATATAATCCTACTACCAATACAAACCGAGTAATCGCTCTCAATCAACAAATTGGCTGTGTTGTTCCATATTTAGAGGATGTACTACTCTTAGCTATGGAAAACGGCTTTTATTCTATTAATGTAAATACAGAAAAACTGATACATATTTTTGACCCTGAACCACATTTAATAGAAAATCGTTTCAATGATGGAAAATGTGATCCAGCTGGTCGTTTCTGGGCAGGTACTACAGATACATACGGTATGAATGCTGCAGGTTCCTTATATTGTTTACATAATAATTTGAGTGTAGAGAAAAAAGTTTCACATGTAAATACTTCAAACGGAATCGCTTGGTCACCTGATCATACATACCTTTACTTTATAGATACACCTACTAAAAAAGTGGTTCGCTATCAATATAATATACGTACTGGAGAAATTCATAATCCAAGTGATGTAATCATTTTCTCTGAAAATGATGGTCTACCTGATGGTATGACAATTGACGAAGAAGGTTGTTTATGGATTGCACATTGGGGAGGTTCAAAAATAACTAGATGGAATCCCTCTACTGGAGAACAAATATTAAGTATTCCAATTCCTGCGTTATATGTAACATCATGTACATTTGGTGGGCCTAACTTAACTGATTTATATGTTACAACAGCCAGAACAAGAATGACGGATGACGAATTAAAAGAGTATCCACATGCTGGTGGTATTTTTCGAATTCAAACAAATGTTAAAGGCTGTCCCACCTATTCATTTTGTAATAAAAATATTGGAGCTGAAACAATGTGAACCGTATCGATTACATAAGACAAGAAGAAAAGAAATATCACGACCTTTGCTATGAACAATATAAACTGTTTGAAGCTGGCTCTTGGCTTTTCAAACCAGTTAAAACGGTTATGGACTTGATGAACCACTTTGACGGACAAAACAACTTGCAAGTACTTGACCTTGGCTCTGGCGTTGGGAGAAATAGCATTCCAATTGCAAAAAAAATAAAAAATACTAGCGGCACTGTTACATGTGTTGATTTACTTAATTCCGCTTTAACAAAACTACAAATTTATAGCAAAGAACATGATGTATTCGAGGTTATAAAAACAGAAGAAGCAGCAATTGAAAACTATTATATTGACTCTAACGCTTATGATTATATCGTTGCAGTATCAAGTTTAGAACATGTCAGATCAGAAGAAGATTTTAAAAATGTACTCCACTCTATGAAAAGAGGTACAAAAAACGGCGGTATTAATTGTTTAATTATTAACTCTAACATACAAGAAATTGATCCAATAACGAATGAAGAATTAGAAGCTTTAATTGAAATTAATCTTTCAACCGAAGAAATGATAAGTACTTTAAAAAGCATTTATAAAGAATGGAAAGAACTAAAAGTTGAAATAAAAGAATTAGCTTATGATATTGTTCGAAATGAAAGACACATTCAATTAAAAACAAGTGCCATTACGTTTGTCGTTCAGAAATAACACTATAAAAGGTAAGGATATTTCCTCATATATTCATAGGAACACCCTTACCTTTTATTTTCATAAAATTATTTTGTTATTAGTTTTCGCATCATCTAAAACATGATTTTCATTCGAAATACTACTCAGCTATTAATTGAATACATTAACTGGAAGAAATATTCAGGTTCATGAGTCTCATTCAATTTATACCATGAATGAAGTGTATCCGGCGCAAATACATCTAATTTTTTCAGTACTTCCATTGCAAATTCTAGCGGGGCTACACCCGATGCAGTAATAAGATTTTCACTGGATGCTACAGGTCCCATTTCATAAAAATTTTCTCCATTATAATTAGGACAAACCATTTTCATATAATCTAAACTATTACTTGTATGCTTTCTAGAATTTAAGTAACCGTAATTTGCAAGACCTATAGTTGCACCGCAAATTGCCGCTACAATTGTACCAAGTTTTAAAGCTTCACCAACTGTTTTCAAAATAGGTTTATGTATTTCTTCACTCCAAGTATTCCCTCCAGGTAAAATTAATAAATCGTTATTCTCAAGGATACATTCATCTAGGGAAATATCTGGCTTTATATTCAAGCCCCCCATTGAAATAATCGTTTCTTTATTTATTCCAACTGTTACTACTTTAAAAGGCGCTACATCTTTTTTGAAATATCTCCCTGTATTAAGTTCAGCAATTAAATGTCCGTATTCCCAATCAGACATCGTGTCAAATACATATAGATAGGCTTTTCTTGTTTGCATTCAATAACACTCCATTCATATACTACAGTTTTAATTACAAAAATTTCTCTTTTCAGTTTAACATTTTATTCAATATTTATGGTTTAAAATCCCAAATAAAAGAGCACTTGTTTCCGCAAGTGCTCTTTTTGGGGATTTTGAGATATCCTATTAAAGAAAGTTAAGGTTACTTAAAGTTAATAGGTACTTCTATTATATGCTTGTCCTTTTTATTTGTGCATAATCAATATATAAACATCTTTAATAATTCTTAATAACTTTTAATTATAGTTCTCTCTTATATTTTATCGTTAAAAAATTGATTGAAGGTTTATTTGCCATGTTCTTATTTGGTTCATCAATTTCCGAAACTTGTACTAATCCATATTGATTAAAATCTCGTTTTATAGATTCAGAATCATAGAAGAACATTTTTACGCCTTCCATTATTTCATAATAATCTTTATCCAACTGTTTTCCTTTTCCGTACATGGGAGCTTTTTTAGAAACAGTTGTAAAAACCATATATCCGCCTGGTTTTAACTGATTATAACAATCTTCAATAAATTTCTCTCTTTCCTGTTCATTCAACAAATGAAGAAGTGCATGACTAAATATCCCATCATACAGTTTATTTTCAAAAGGCATTTCATTTACTGAACCGTGATACATACTAACATCTTCTAGTCCGTTTTCTCTTGCTAAATCGATCGCTGTTTTCGAAATTTCAATACCTGTTACATTTATACCATTATCGATAAAAACCTTTGCATTTCTTCCATATCCAATACCCGGAACTAATATATTCTTAACGTTCTTTTCAAGAAAAAAATCTTTTGTCAAAATTGCATATTCTGTAGGTTCAAATCCCCACATCGTTTGTTTTTCGATAAAACTTGATTCCCAAAATTCCATTATGTATCTATCTCCTTATTTTCAATCCATTTTTAGTATCACATTAAAAACTTATAAATTTTAACGCTGCGTCTACCTATGCCAAATTAGTTTTTTACCACATTCACTATAAGTCCATTGAATATAGCACAATTATAAGCCTATATCTATTATAATGATTGGTTTAAAATCCACCCTATTTTATTAATCCTTACGTTTGTAGAAAAATAAAAAAGCCAATACTTCCGTTATAGTATTGGCTTTTTCTCACGAGAAATTATCTTTTTATATTGTACCGATCTAATACTTTTTCTAACATTTCTAAAGTTATTGGTTGTGCTTCTTTTATTAATTGATAACCAATACGACCATTCGGTTCCGCTGTAACTTGCTGTAAACTCTTTACATCATGAATCCCTTTTTCTCTTAATTGCATATAAAGTTGTTGTTCCGACATTTTTGCCTGCATCAAATTCTCTTTTACAATCTCTCCGTTTTCAACAATTATAATGCTACTTCCATTTAAAAATTGTTCCACCTTCCTTGATTTCAATTCAAAGAAATGAATGATAAGTAATATGCTTGCAAATATGATAGCCGCGAATATAGATGGGACTACTTTTCTACTTAATACAGGTTCTACAATAATACGGCCAATTGATACAACTATAATGATTTCAGCTCTTGTCATTTGGCTCACAGATGTACTACCTGTCATTTTCAAAACAATTATTCCAGTAAAAGTTAATATAATACTTTCCAAAATTATATTCATAACTACCCAATCCTTTAATGGTGTATTTTACTATCATTCCCATCAAAGGTGTGTTTTACTTACCTATTAAGTTGTTAAATCCTTCAGACCATGATGGAAATAAAGGTGTCCATCCATACTCTTTACGTGCCTTATTATTGGAAGCTCCTCTTTCCCAACTATTTTTCCCATCTTGAACTTTAGGCTTAGGTGCCCCTATCGCTGCTGCATATATTGGTAACCATTCTTTACTAGTTGCTGGATAATTATCTACAATATTTACGATTCCTGAAGGCCAATTAAGGGCTAGCATAGTAGCTCTTGCAGCATCTTCAACATGTATAAACGAGCTTATCCCATCTGATGCGATAATTTCATTATTACGAACTTGATTTGCTATTAATCCGTTTTCCGCATACCACGTTCCTGGTCCGTATAATGTGCCGTAACGAAGTATAACCGATTCAGGTAACTCAGTAACAGCTTTTTCTAATTTCAATATGCCATTAACAGTGACTTGCCGAGGCATAGAAGCAGTAATATGTAGTGAGTTTTTTTCAGTCGCAAATGTATCCCCTGGTTCATACGCCCATGAAATACTTTGAGCGATTATTTTCTGTACCCCTACATTTTTAGCGGCATCGACAAGGTTACGAGTGCCTTTTGTTCTAATTTTTGCATTATCCTCAAAATCCCATAAAGATAATGACGTTAATTGATGAATAACTACATCGGGATTTGTTTCTTCTAATACAGAAAATACAGCCTTTCTATTAAATACATCAGCTATTACTGGTATAGCACCAACCTTTTTCATTGCTTCTACTTGCGAAGTATTACGGATCATCGCAAAAACTATATGCCCATTTTTTATTAACATTGGCAATAAAGAACGTCCTATTACACCAGTTGCACCTGCTACAAATATTTTCATATATGTTCCTCCTCATTTAGTAATCATAAATGTGACGAAACATTTGTGAGGTATGTGACAAATATTTGCTCATTTTTTTCGTTATTCATATGAAACATATACTTTTAATGGTTTAATTATCCCTAAACTCAATTCATCAAAGCATTGTATGAGTGAAGTATAATGTATTTCATGTTGAAAGATCTCTTCTATAAATGGTGTTTTTCCTATTTCTTTAAAAAACCAATCTGCATGTTTTTGATAATGGTATCCGTCACTTGATCCAATGATTTGCAATTCTTTCTGATAAAAGTTAGCAATTAATGTTAGTTCTTCAATATTACCATCAGACAGTATACATATTTCACCATTAGTTTTAAGAGTTTTTTGCAAAGTATGGAACCCACTATTTGTAGCAGAACATTCAAAACCATAATTATATGTTTCTATTATTTTCTCTTCTGAATCATATATGTTTTTCGCACCAAAATTCTTTGCAAAATCTCTTCTATTTTTATTAGGCTCAACAACATCCACGTGCTCAACGCCTACATAGTATTTTAAGAAATAACAAGCGAGTAAACCAATAACTCCCATTCCAGTTATAAGTACTTTTTCATCCTGTCGCGGGTTTAGTTTCAATACTCCTTTAGCGGCATCACACGAAAGAATAGATAATAAAGCAACTTTAGGTTGTATAGAACTAGGCACTCGAATTACTTTATGCGCCTTAACTATCCCTATCGTTTCATGTCCATAAAAAGAAACTACTTTATCACCTACGTTTACATGTGTTACTTTATTACCAACTTCAATCACTTCACCATAACTTTCATATCCAGTTTTTCTTGGATAAAAAGGATGCGGATCTGTAACATCGGATCCATTATACTGTGGTAACTCGGCCCCAATGCTTATCGCTCCTGCGATTGTTTTAACGATAATTTCATCGTCCTGTATGTCCTTAATTTCATTTGTTTCCCACTCAAGTTGTTTAGGCCCTTTTACAATTAACTTATATTGTTCCATTTATATCCTCTCTTTTTATAAAGATGTTATAAGTAATATTGTTATCCATCTATATTTCGACTAAATTTATTTACCTAATAGATAATAAATTACCCTTGCCCAAGTTTATACCTTTAATGCTCCTGTACATTTCTGTTCAGCGTCTAATACTTTAAAATTACTATTCTGATAACATTTTAAGAAAAGTTGTTGCCGCCCAAATGAAATACGCAAGTTGTGTCACGATATACATCGTAATTTCAAAACCTGTAAGCTTTCTTTCCCTTTTTATTTTCTTTAAATATCTATAAAAACAAAATGAACATAAAATCAGTAAAACAATAGACATTTGATATAGATTTTCCACTAAAAGAACTGCCATTTATTTCATCACCTTTCCAATAAAGTGAAACTTTAATCAGTGGGGGTTTTGTTCATCCTTCACTGATTATCAGCCCTCACCAGTCGGGATTTAACGGGATAAAAAATATATAGTTCAAGCATATCATTTTAACGGAACGAATTACCACAATTTTCAAATTGAATAAACTTCCTAAGTAAAAGAAGTAACTTTTTGGAAATGTTTCAATACAATATTATGTAATTCAATACTCACTATATAATATTAGATTAGGTTTTCTTTTACTGTACATGCTTAGGAGGAAGTTTTACATGCAATTGATTCATAACATACAAAAAACGTTTAATAACCTATGTAACTACGATACGGTCAATTTAATACACGCTATTCAATCATTAAATATTTCACTTCATAAAATATCTCCTTTTATTACTTCACCAGTTAATCTTGAATACGGAAGGAACGTTATCTATCAGTCTGAATTTGTAGAGATTTTAGTATTAAAATTCCCCAGCAAAGCAAAGACTTTTGTGCACGATCACGGAATATCTGTAGGATGTATACTAATAGTCAATGGTACGCTACAAAATATAACGTACGAAAATAATAGCGAGCGGATTGAAGAGTTTACAGAGGGAAATATTTTCACAGTAAAAAAAGATACTGTGCATAAAATGTATAACGCTACAGATTCAACAGCAATAACATTTCACGTATATTCCCCACCATTAAAAGATGTACAAATATATGAGTAGCCTTTAAAAGGAGGAAATATGCAAAATTTGAAGGATTACTATATAAAGAGCTTACAAGATGGTCGTAACGTTTGGCTCTATGGACAAAAAGTAGATGTAACTACAGACAAACATTTTGCAGGTACATTAAGTACCATTTCTAATTTATTTACATTGTTTGATGACCCCATACGAAGAGATTCTATTGGATATGTGAGCCCAAAAACGAAAGGATTTGTTCATACTGCATTTTTAGTTCCGAATTCCTATAATGAATTATTAATGAGAAGAACTGCATTTGAAACGTGGAGTTATGCTACAGACGGTGTAATGAGTAGATTATCTGATTATGCAAGATCGAGACTTACTGGCTGGTACGTATCAAGATATTTTTATAAAAAATTCGATGCACAGTTTCCAGATAAAATTACATCTTATTATGAAAAAGCGAGAGATAATCACTTGTTCTTAAGTGTAGTTCAACGTGACCCACAAATAAATCGTTCTACAGAATCAATATTGAATGCAAAAAATTTAGGGTTACTAAGAGTTACGAAGGAAACTTCTGATGGAATTTATTTAAATGGTGCAAAAATGGTAGGTACTGCTTCTCCTTATTCAAATGATTTATTAATCTATCCATTAGCAAAACTGACTGATACTCAAAAAGATTTAGCTCACTTTCTCATTGTGGCAGCCAATTCCCCTGGATTACATATGGTTTGTAGAGAACCATTTGCGAATGCAAACTCAAGTACAGTTGATTCCCCTCTTAGCTCACAGTACGATGAAATGGATGCGCTATTAATCTTTGATAATGTATTTGTACCATGGGAACGTGTCTTACTGTATAACAACCCTGAAGCATTATGGAAATTAAAGTCAGATATAGCTTCTAGTAGTTTAGCTTATCATCAAGCAATTGTACGATTAGTAGTAAAACTAGAATTTATAACTGCAATTGCTTGTGAAATTGCTGAAGCGATCGGTGCTACTACTTATTTGCATGTTCAAGAGAAGCTTGGGGAATTAATTATGCAAATCGAAACAATTCGCGCACTTTTAATTGCTGCTGAAGTTGAAGGTACTACAAATGAAACGAAAACTTATTTGCCGAATTTTAAATATATCGAAACTGCAAGGAATCTTGGTTCCAAATATTATCCCCGTGCAATAGAAATTTTACAATTAATTGGAGCAGGTGGGTTCATTCAAATTCCTTCGAGCTCAAATGACTTCCTGAGTCCTATAGCTGATTTATTGAAAAAGTACTTTAAAGGAACTAATATAGATGCCGAACAACGCACAAAATTATTTAAGTTAGCCTGGGATATCATCGGAAGCCCCTTAGGATCTAGACACGAATTGTATGAAAGATTTTATGCTGGAGATCCAATACGAAATACAGCTATGCAATATGTAAATTATGATAAAAATCACTTTAAAAAGATGATAAGTAAATATTTACATTGATGAAAAAGAGCACTCTTTGCTAAGAGTGCTCTTAAAAAATATATAATTATCCAATTACATATATAATTGCTCCGGCCACAACTGCTATTTTTCTCCGTAATGGTTTCATCTTATTCACTTTTATTTTTATAATTCAGCTTTATTACTTCTGGTATATACTTCCTATCATATTTTCTCGTATAGATTTCTCCATCAGGAGTAACTAATTGTAAAACAATCTCACCACAAACCCCATCTAGTATTTCAAATTCACCTTGTGCATTTGAAATACTGTGTTCCTTACTTTCAATTGAATCTTCATATATTTTCACATTAAATATAGGTTCGTTATTTTGATCTACGATAATACCTCTTGAATACTTAGCAACTGCTATGCATTGATCCTCTTTTTTATAATATGTAATCACAACAATTGCACCTGCCACTATAGCGCTACATACAAACAAGAGAATGATTTTGCGCCTCACAACGAACCTCCTAATTCAAATTATTCTTTTCTAAACTGAAAATTAAACTGTCTTAATTGCTTGATTTCCTCAATTACTTTACGAATACCTTCTTCAATCTTATCTTCTTTTACATTCGAAACATTTAACTTTAACAGTTTTTCTTTAGGAAAATTCCTCATATAATTCTTATCAATAGTATCGACACTTATTTGCATGTCACCTAATTTTTGTATAAGTGTGTCTGTAACTGTGTTTTTCTGCATTTCTAAACAAGTGTGTATTCCAAATGTGTTTTGTCTATTATATGTAAATAATGATGGATTTTCATTTTGCACTTTTTCTAATGTTTTTGCTAGTTTTATTGATCTATTGTAGTAGGAAGAATTAATTTTACTTTTATGACGTTCAAACATACCGCTCTTTATATAAATTTCTAAAGCCGCTTGAGAAATCATCGGACTATCAATATCTAGTATCTTTTTGTATGTATAGAACGCATTTGCAATGGATGGTGGGATGACCGCAACTCCAACCCGTAAACCAGGAAAAATAATCTTCGAATAACTTTTCAAATATATGACATGACTACAATTATCCAAGCTATATAACGGATCTGCTTTTGAATCAGTTTCTAAATCTGCTAAATAATCATCTTCCACTATAAATACATTGTATTTCTTAGCCAATAGTGCGATTTTTTCTTTCTCATCTTTAGAATAAGAAGTTCCAAGCGGATGATGATATCTCGGTATCGTATAAAAGAATTTTATTTTTCCATTTTGAAATATTTGCTCCAATTCATTCAAATCGATACCTTCATTCGTACGTTTAATACCGATTACAGGAACTTTATTTATTTCTAGATAATCAATATATAGATGATATGTTGGCTGTTCAATTAATACAGTTTCATTTCCATTCGGAAATGGTATAGAAGTTAATATAGCAAGCGCCTGCTGAACACCTGATGTTATAAAAATATTTTCTTCTTTTGTAAAGACTTGATAATTTGCTAGTTGTTTTTGAATAACTGGTATTAAAGATGGTAACCCTTTCGGCGTTCCATATACAAATAAATCATTTTTATACGTATCAATAGCCTTATTAATACAATGTTGAAAATCTAAATATGGAAAAACATCTGGATCTGGTGCTGAGGAAGCAAAATCAATTATCTCATTATTTTCTATAGTATTCTCTGATTTTTTAACAACGTAGTATCCACTTTGAGGGACAGAATATATAATGTGACGCTTTTCTAATTCATGAAGAGCACGTATAACTGTTGCCTTATTACATTCATATTGCGTAACGAGTGACCGTATAGACGGTAATTTCTTTCCTTCTCTTATTTCTTCATTTTGAATCATATTTTCTATGTCGTTTAAAATATTTAAATACTTATACATCTTACACCTCCTTCAGTAATTCTACATTTAATTATATCGATTTTTCATTCATATAGCATTCATTCCTCAATTAGTTAATTTTCCGATCATCTATATCGTAAATCCCAATAGCATATGAATCATTTTCAATCCATTTCTTTACTGCTTCTGTTTTAAGTACCCCTTCAACTTCTTTTTCTATTTTCTGTCCAAGTTCTCTCGCCCCTACTTCATCATCGCTAATCTTAGTTTTTATATCAATGGTAACAGGTTGATTCTTTTTATAATTTATTTGCTGAATACCAAACCCTTCATATCCATTTTTTCTGAATACGCCATCAAATATCTGTCCAAAAACTAACTCCCATCTATGTTCTGCATTTACAATCTCCTTGTTTCTTTGAGATACATTTACTTTATAGGACATAACGCCTTGAATTTGCAATCTTTTATTAATTTCTTTTTTTATTTCGTTAGCATTTTCGCTATCAGCAATCTCTAAATCTAATATTCTTTCTTTTACATCTCTTATAGTAGCACTAAAAAAATATTCCTCCTTTACCGCGGCTGTAGCAATATTCATCACTATAGATTCTTCACTTTTAGCATCTTCAATGTCATTCTCACAGGCACATAATAAAGCAAGTGGAAATAAAAATACTAGTAACTTCTTTCCCTTTCTCATGTAGCACCCCTCCATATATTTTCATTTACGATAAACTTTTTACTTTGACATATAAATACCTTCTTTAATTATTAAATTTAACATTTTTTCACATTTCCCCCACTTAACAAGGGAATTACAATTAATAAATAGAATATCTCCATGAATAAATAAAAAGTGAGGGATATATAATGCAACGTGTAAATACGATTGATATTAGTAATGTACTACAATTGGAAAAAACTCTTTCGACTTTATTAAATAAAATGATTTCTTCAAAGCTAGACCTTGAAAATTGGTTAAAAGAGCAGTCAAAAGTTATTTGGGACATCGAAGAACAATTAAGATCACATTACATCGCCTTTCAATGTAATACGGATGATGAAGAAATAAAGGATACTTTTGAACATGATCAACAATTTGTAAAGCCACTTTTAAAGCGGTACCAAAATTTATTGGATAATAAATATTTAGAGTCACCTTTTCGAATGGAATTAGATTCTAACTTGTATGGTTTATTAGATACAAAAATAAAAAATGCTCAAAAGTTATTTTGTGAGGAAAATATCGAATTAGAAATAAAGGAAGACAAATTAATCACAGAGTACTTTGAAATCACTGGAGGATTAAGTGGAATTTGGGACGGAGAAGAAAAAACGATAACAGAATTACAATCCTATTTACAAGATTCGAATCGTGACACCCGTAAAAAGGCAAAAACCATTATTTCTGAACAATTTTTATCTGTTGAAAAAGAACTCCAAAACATATTAAATCAATTAATTGAAATTCGCCATCAAAAAGCAAAAAATATTCAACTAGAGAATTATCGCGATTATATGTTCAAAAAATACGAGCGTTTTGATTATTCAGCGAAAGATTGCTATGAACTAGCTGAATCCATACGTAAGTATGTTGTGCCTCTTAAAGATAAAATATTGCTAGAGAAAAAAGATAAACTGCAAATTGATACGCTTCGCCCGTGGGATGTATCAGCTGTAACTCCAGATCAAAAAGTACTTAAACCTATTGCAAATGAAAATGATTTAATTGAAAAGAGCACTCATATCTTTAATAAACTAGATGTTGAATTTTCAGCACTTTTAAACCGAATGTATAAACACAATTGTCTTGATTTAACAAGCCGCAAAGGAAAAGCAGCTGGTGGCTTTTGTGAGTACTTACCAGCTTCACAATTATCTTATATTTTTATGAACTTAAATTATACACAAGATGATATTGTCACTTTTATACATGAAATGGGTCATAGTATTCATAACGAACTCATAAAACCATTAAAATTACGACAGTATATAGAAATTCCAGCTGAAACAGCTGAGCTAGCCAGTATGACAATGGAGTTATTCTCGCTTAATTATTGGGATACCTTCTATACAGACAAAAAAGATTTAAAACAAGCAAAAATTAACTTCTTTAAAGATGTTATTTCATATTTACCTATTATGCTTATTGTCGATCAATTTCAACACTGGCTGTATGAAAATCCAAGTCATACTTCTGAAGAAAGAAATGAAAAATACTTACAACTTCAAAAACATTATCAGTCTAGCGTCATACATATTGATGGCTACGAAAACTGGATAGCAACGAGTTGGCTACCTGTACTCCATATTTTTGAAGTACCATTTTATTATATTGAATATGCGATCGCTCAACTTGGTGCATTACAAATGTATAAACAATATAAAGAGGATCCTAAGCAAGCGCTAGAAAATTACAAAAAGGCATTATCACTAGGAAGCTCGCAATCTATAAAAGAAGTGTATGATGCAGCCGGTATTCGTTTTGATTTTTCTGGTGAAACAATTAAAGAACTAATGCTATTTGTAGAAAAAGAATTAGAATTACTTGAGCAATTATAAGAAGAAAGCTGCACCTATATTTTGGGTGTAGCTTTCTTCTTTATTTTATTAATCAGCTCTATGTACTGAGTATCTCCATATCCGATTGTTGGAAAAAGATAAAACAACTTTATTAATAATTCACGAGTTGATAAATCTTTATTTTTAGAGATGAATTTCATTACTGCATTATCTTCTGTTAACATTTCTAAAAATAAGTCTATAGCCTGATACATTACAGGTGGTACCTTATGAGAGGTCTTTTTATGGTTTACTAATACTTCATTGTATATAGAAGAATAATTCCCCAATTCAAGTTCAATTTGATTTACTTTAAATTCATCCTCTCTAAAGCTATTTAAGTATACCTTCCCTTCATAAGCAGACTGTTCAAGATGAGAAAGTATGGTAAGTAGGTTCATTTGGCAAAACATATCTTCACCAAACCATAGAACAATACATTTATACTTTTTCGTAAAAAGGTTTTCTAACGGATCTATAACCTTTTTTATATAACTTTCTACTGAACTGTTATGTCCTTTCGCTCTTGTTTTAATAAACTCTTCATTAAAAACTTGAGTAGTAGCCGAGTTCACACACATTGCCTCATTAAATGGGGCATAATCAGAATCACCCATTAGCTTTTCGTTTTTAAATTCTTCATACATAACTTGACCATTTAATATGTTAAGTACCTCTTTATCAAATAGCTCACTCTTCCTATCTCGTAACTGTTCAACCTCTATTTTTCTAGAAATATTCATTTTAAACGCCCCTTCTTTATTTAAATTTAGTTTAACAAATGATTGAATAGGCATTTTGTTAAGTTGGTATTCTCTTGGATTCATTCCAAAAACATTTTTAAAACTTCTACTATAAGCCTCTTGGGAAGAGTAATCGTAATCCAATGCGACCTCAATTATCTTCCTACCATTCTTTAAATCTTCCGTAGATAAATACAACCTTCTAAGAAGAATATAACGTCTAATACTGAAACCCGTTACTTGATGAAATTTAAAAGAGCAATAATAAGGAGAATACCCCATGTAACGAGATAATTCATCTAATGAAAATCTCTTTTTTAAATTGCTCTCAATCCAATTAATCATCTGCTGTATATGTTCATTCATTTCCTTCACTCCTTATTTAAAAGTATAGGAGAAGTGCGTTTCTTTCTTTTGATATTTCTTGTGTTTTATAACATGAGCCTTTCTCTAAAGTCTTTATAATCTATATATAAGTATTAATTTTATATTTTTTCATCTATCTTATTTTGTCATACCTTCTATTCATTTTTCAATTTAGCGTTAATGAGTATGTTGGCAACACCTTACTAATTATTAAAGGTCAATTTACATCATATTTCATTTTAAAGGATTTCAAAAATTAAACACGAATTTTATAAAATAAAATTCTATTAATTCCCAAGTTAAAAAATTAAGGTTTGGAAAGGACGTTTCAATGAACAAGCTAGAAAAAGAAATACTTCAATTCATAAATGAACAGTATCCGTTGAATTTTATTAACATTAAGCCAATAACAAATGAGATGTATGAATGTCTTACAGAACAAGGTACATACTTCAGTAGAATTACAAACTACAAAACATATGAAGAACAGATAGAAGAAGTTATATATACGAATTTTTTATATCAAAATGGTTTAGGTGTTCCACCAATAATCCCTTCATTACAAGGGAATTTTGTAGAAAAATTCACATTAGACAAGGAGATTTTTGCTGTATTATATAAAGCTGCTCCTGGTATACATTTACCAAGGTCTGAATGGAATTCTAATATATTTAAAAAACTTGGTAAACAAATTGGAAAATTACATCGTATATCTAAAAGCTTTGAAAAGATTAAACCAGTAAAACATATAAACGATTGGTATGAAAATGAAGAATATAATTTTCTTAAATATATCCCTAAAGAAGAAAATACAATAAGAGAAATTGCATCTGACGTTTTAACTTCCATAAAAGAGCTACCAAAATCCCCTTCAAATTACGGCTTAATACACGGAGATTTATGGTTAGAAAACATTTTAGTCGAAAATAATTCAAACTTAACAATGATAGATTTTCAAGACTGCGAAAAACATTTTTACATATTCGATTTAGCCGTTCCTATTTATAGTGCGATAGAATATTCATTTGCTGGAAATGGGAATATCGTTGACTATGAGTATTCTATTACAAAAGCACTATTTGAAGGCTACCAAGAGGAAAATGAGCTATCAAAAGAGATGAAAGACAAGTTTCCGTTATTTATTAAATTAAAGGAGATTTTTGAATATAGCTTAATGCATATGTATTGGGATAAAGAAGAATTAACGGAGGAACAAGTACGGATTATGAACCTTTATAGGATGAAGATTGAAAATAAGAATACCTATATCAATATTTAAGAATGCTGTTGTTTAACTGCAAGGAAACTTTGGTTAAACAACAGCATTTATTAATTAGCTGACAACCTTTTTTATGACTTATAAATACTGATTCAATAATCTTTTCAAATACACTTCATTTTGCGGTGATACTTTTTCAGAAAATCTAGCTACCATAATAATAGGAGCCCATTGAAAAACTTCATCTCTTGATATGCCGGTACGACTGCAATATATATGTAAATACATCTCAGCTAATTCTACCGAAGATTGTGAGTACAACAAGTATGTTCGAAATACATCTGCGCGAATATCACCTGAACTAGCATCTACCCAATCTATAACTTTCACTTTCTCTTCCTTATTCAAAATCAAATTAAATGGATGAAAATCTCCATGACATAGCCTAAAATCAAATGTAATAAAATCTAATTTTTGTAATATATCCTTCTTTTTGCGTTCATCCAATTTATGCACAGATTTAATTTGACGCTCTAACCTCTCCCTCATTAACTCCATTTCATCTGTATTCACATGTATAGCATGGATCTTTTTTTGCTCATTAACACAAAGGCTGATATAACGCTCTGCCTCATTTAAATTATTAAGCAGAAGATCACCAATGTTGTCCCCTTTTACATGTTCCATAATAATTGCCTGTCTATTTTGTATCTTTTTCACTTCAAATACGTTTGGAACTGGCAACCCGCATGAATACGCATATTTTTGTTTTTTTGCTTCATTCATAGACTCTGTATCTGGGAGGTAATCTTTAAATAATTTTACAACCTTATCATCAGTTAAATAAATTTCTGCTGTATTCCCTTTTGCAATTGGATTACCTAAAACCACTTTATTTCCCCCCTTAACATAAATTAGAATAACACCTTATACTTCTCTTTAAATTCACTATAATCCTAGCTAAAACCTTCTTCACGAATATACAAAAAACTTACCGCTTTCCATCCTTAAATAGAAAGCGGTAAGTTTAATTGTTTAGGAATATCCGAATGAAACTCTGATGTATGCACAATTGAAAATGTATATCCTTGCTCAATAAATGATACTTCATTACGTTTACATTCAAATGATACACTATTTTTCTTAAAATTATTTTGGATTCGTTGTAAAAATGCGACGTCTGGTGTTCCGAAAGAAACGTATACTTTCGGTGATAGAGCTTTCATCGCGATTGGAATCCAAGGTCGCTGCCACCAAGTCGCGACGATATATGCAGTGCCACCTATAACAAAGTTAAAAATATCCCCATCTTCCATCGTTTTCATATTTAGATTTGATTTTAACCATTCCGTAAAAACAGGTACACTTTTAACAGGAAGACCAATTTCCCTTACGTATAAAATGTTTAAAGGTGAGTGTGGTACTAATACATCCTCTTTAACATAACTATGTGCGATAATTTCGAGTAGATTTCCATCTCCGTCTTTAAAGTATAAATTGAATAGACCATTCTCTTCACCAATTACATTTCCATTTTACAATGAGTAATCCAGAGTCCTTTAACCATTTTGCTGTTTCATGGAATTTTGAATATGGGATTTCAAAAGCAAAATGTGCAGGTGCGATTGGTTCATACACTTCTTGAAAACTAATTGTTGTATAAGGTGTTACTTCAAATTGAATGAAGGATGCTGTTTCTTTTTTTATTGGAAAAGATAATATGTCCTTATAAACTTGTTTTACCCCTTCTATGGAAACCGTCTGTAGTTTTATATCTGATATATGTGTAATCACTTTACATTCCCCCTCATTTCTTATTATCTATTCGTATTGTATTACACTTATAAATAGATAAAATCAAACGGAAGGATGGATTTTTCATATAGAAACTACAACTTTAGTATGAATATGTTAGCTTCTTTTATTGCTAGTACACTAACGTTTCAAAACAAATATCCTCCATATTTCGTTTTTTAATTAACACTTTACTTATTTCTATTTTTTCAAATTTCCCCTGCATTATTTCCATATAAAAAAGCTGCCTTTCCTTAAATGAAAAGCAACTTTTACGATAAAATACATTAAGGTTTTACAGCAATAATCATAAATCTTTTTGAATTAGTACGAATCCCTTTTTCAGAACTATACGTATCAATGAACTTTTGTAAAATAGTAAAATCCTCTTCCTGTTCTCCGAATCTAGGAATAATAGGGGTATGTTTTAATAAGAAAATGAGATCTTCAGACCTACTGTAATAATCGGTAACATCATATTCACGTACTTGCACGAGATCAAATCCTGCACTAATAAGTTCATTCATATACTTTTCTTTTAAAGTACCATCCCGTTCACCTAAGCATTGTCCTCTACCAAATGCTTCTTTCAGGTTTAATTTATCATTCTCACTTACTTGTTGTGTTAAGAAAAAGGCACCCTTTTTCATTACTTTCGCTAACTCAGATGCCAGAAACGGGGCATGACAACTTGAAGCAATATCAAAATGTGCATGTGGAAATGTTAAAGCTTCAGAACCCATTTGAAGAAACTCAACATTTTGTACACCTGATTTTTTCAAGTTAGAATGTGCCGTTGCAATCATGCCGTTAGAATTATCAATTCCAATCAACAATTTAGCTGATGATGCTATGTTAAGTACATTTTCTCCTCCGCCTGTACCAACATCAAGTAAAATATGTGATGGTTTACACCTTTCTTTTACCTCACTATAAAAGTCCCATGTATCTCCTACAGTTTCACATTTTATTTTGCTAAAATCCCATCCATTTAATCTTCCTACTTTATCATAGAAGCTTTTATACTCTAATTCGTTCATCTTATTACTTCCCCTTTGTAAAAATAAATTAAATATGTATAATAACCTACGACACTCCTTAATTATATATTATAAAATACAAATTATTAAAACAATATTTCCCTTCACACCACAATAAGTTTACATAACATTTTTATGGTTTATCTTTATCTATATATTCTAAATGCCCTCTTCCCCAACTACACATACTATCCAAAACAGTACTGACTGTTTTTCCATGTTCAGTTAAGCTATATTCTACTTTAGGTGGTATTTCTTGATAAATTTCGCGTTTTATTAGTTGATCTTGCTCTAATTCACGTAATTGCTTCGCTAACGTCCCTTGAGATATATCTGGTATCAATCGCTTTAATTCACCATGTAAATGTCAAGATAAACATGTACATTTTCGCTTGTTTAAGCATGTACAAAATC